>DASWGX010000023.1:0-7838 GCA_036393455.1 Polyangiaceae bacterium | reverse complement strand
CGGCGTCCAACGACGACCCAAAGCCATTCGTCTGGACCAAGACGGCCGATCAGATCCTCGCGAAAGTCGCCCGATTCTGCCAGCGCACCCTTGCCTTGGAGGATTTCTGATGCGAACTACGGAGACAGGACACTAGGTGGCTGAACTGCGATTGCGCTTCGCCGGCACGCGCCCGATTCGAATGGCTTCCGGAGAAACTTTCAAGAAGCACCCGGCGACACTACGCCGCGTTGCTCAACCGGGTTCTGAACCTCGCGGAGCTCGCCGGGTACATCGAACGCAACCCGCTTCCCCGCGGCTACCTTCCCAAGCCGAGCCCGCGGAAGCGGCTCCCGATTCTCTACCCCGCCGAAGATCGCGCCCTTCTCGCTTGCGCGTCCGTGCCGCTCGCGTACCGGGTTCTATGGGGCTTCTTGCATCGGGAAGGGATGCGCCGGGGCGAAGCCGTGACGCTTGCCTGGCAAGACCTTGATCTCGAGAACGGCACGGTCAGTCTGGACGAGAACAAGACCGACCATCCTCGATTCTGGAAGCTCGGGCCCGGCGCCTCGGGCGCTCTTAGTGCGTGGTTTGAGCGCCGGGGCGAGCCCGGCCCGGCCGAGCTGGTGTTCACGGACGAACACGGCCGGGAGCTCCAGATCGCCCACTTGGCCGAGATGGCCCGAGCTCAATTGGATGCGGCCGGGCTGCCCCGTCCCGACCTTCACTCGCGCGGTCCGAACAAGGGAAGGTTTGGCACTCACTCCTTTCGCCGAAGCTTCGTCACAAGGTCGCTGGAGCTCGGCAAAGGCGAAGACTGGACGCGCCAGCGTACCGGCCACAAGTCGGAAGAGTTGCTCTGGCACCGGCAGGCGGCGAAGAGCCTCGCGGAGCTCGATCTAGGCGAGGTCGACCCGCTCGACGAAGCGATACCCGAATTTTCGAAACCGAAACCGAACGCCGGGCCCGCCCCAAAAGCCGGGCCAAAAGTGGGCCAAAATCGCACGGTAAAGCGGAAAACACGCTTGGATTCGCTGGAACTGGGTTCCAGCGAGCCGGAGAAGCCGTCAGCCCCCGCGACAGTGTAGCGTCACTTCGCCCGGCTCGAGACCCTCCGACGCGGCGCGGAGCGTGAAGGAGCCCGTCGCGCCGCCGCGCGCTCGCAAGACGACGAGCGCGAGCCCGTTGAACGCGCGTCGCTCGCGGGCCTGGAATGATTCGAAGCTCGTGGGGTCGCCGTTGTCGACCGCCGCGAGGTCGCCGGGCTCGGTGACGTCGAACTCGATCGGCGCCCTTTCGCGCGGCACCACCAGCCCCTCGGCGTCCAGCACCGACACCGTCACGAAGGCGAGGTCGCGTCCGTCGGCGCGAAGTGTAGCGCGATCGGCTACGACGCCGAGCTTGATGGCAGGACCGGTTGTCTTCTTGACGGTGGTCGCCCATGCCGTTCCGTCGCGATACGTCTCGACGCGTAGCTCGCCGGGCTCGTACACGACGTCGTCCCAGCGAAAGCGGTAGTCGTACTGGCCGCGGCGCCGCCGTCCCAGCGAACGGCCGTTCAGATAGAGCTCCGCGGTGTCCGCCGACGAATATACGTGCACTGGTGTTACTTGTCCCACGCGTTCCGGCCAGTTCCAGTGCGGAAGGATGTGCGCCATGCGAAGGTCGGGGCGGAAGCGGGCTTGATACAGGTAGAAGCGATCTTTGGGAAAGCCGGCCAGGTCGACGATGCCGAAGTAGGAGCTCCGCGACGGCACCGAAATGCGCCCGAGCTTTTCCAGATCCAGCGCCATCTTTGCGCGCGCTTCCTCGTCGCTGAGGTTCAAGAGGCTGGTCGCATCCGAGTTGTACGGCGTGGGTTCGCCGAGGTAGTCGAAACCCGTCCACACGAACTCGCCGGCGACCAGGGGACAGCGATCCAGCCCCTCGAACTCGCGATCGGGTGGAAACGCCCAGGGCGGCGTGGACAGGTCGTACGAGCTCACCTGGAAGTCGACTTGGCCGTGGCTCGGGTCGTCGCTCACGGGGAAAAAATACTCTCCGCGTGAGCTGATGGTCGACGCCGTCTCGCTGCCCACGATCGCCACGGTGGGGTTGCTCTTGTGGAGCTTTCCGTAAGCTTCCGGTTTGTAGTTGAAGCCCACGACGTCGACGGCGGTTTGGAAGCCGCTGTACGCCGCGATCTCCCCGTTGAAACCGGACGTGATCGGGCGCGTGCGGTCTTCCTCGCGCACGATCCCCGAAAGGCGCGTCGAGAGCTCCCAACCGTCGGAGAACCACTGCTCCATGACCTCGTTGCCGATGCTGTAAAGGACCACGCTTGGATGATTGCGATCGCGGCGCACCATGGCCCTCAGATCGCGTTCGTGCCAGTCGTCGAACACGCTCGCATAGTCGAAGCAACGAAAGCCGGGGTCGCCCGGCGAGAGCTTTGGCGGGTGCTTCTTTCCGCGCCGCCAACAGTCGAACGCCTCCAGCATGACGACGAAGCCCATCTCGTCGCAGAGCTCGAGTAGCTCGGGTGCCGGCGGGTTGTGACTCGTGCGGATCGCGTTCACCCCCATCTCTTTCAGGATGCGGAGCTGCCGTTGGAGGGCCGCCGGGTACAAGGCGGCGCCGAGCGCTCCGAGGTCGTGATGCATGCAGACGCCGTTCATCCTGACGCGTTCGTCGTTCAGAAAGAAGCCGCGACCCGGCTCGAAGCGGATGCTGCGCACGCCGAACGGCGTTTCGACTCGATCGACGACGTTTCCGTCCACCGACAGCGTCGTGATCGCGACATAGCGCGACCGGCGCTCGAGCGACCAGAGCGCCGGTTTTTGCAGACCGAGGCACTGCGTGCGCAAGGCCGGTGCCTTGCCGGGCACCTTGAGCTCGGTGGGCTCAGACTTCGCGAGCGGCGACCCTAGCGGGCGGCCGTCCCGAAGCTCGTAGAGCTCCGTTTCGATCGCGAGCGCGACCTCGCTGCTCGTCAGATTCTCGACGCGCACGTCGAGCTTGACCAGGGCCGCTTCGGGCATGATGTGCGGCGTCGTGACGAAAACGCCCCAATCGGCCACGCGCATGCTGCCGCTGCTTTCGAGCCAGAGATTTCGATAAAGTCCGCTGCCGGGGTACCAGCGCGAGGAGCTCGGCGGGTTGTCGAGCCGAACCGCGAGCACGTTCTCCCCGGCCATGGCGTATGCTCCGAGCTCGAGCCGGAACGACGAATAGCCGTAGGGCCAGCCGCCCAGGAACTTGCCGTTGAGCCAAAAGGCGGAAAACGCCATGGCTCCGTCGACCAAGAGCGCGAGTCTGCCGTCGAGATCGCTCTCCGTGAGCGTGAAGCGCTTTCGGTACCAGCCGACGCCCTGCCACGGCAGTTTTCCGGTTTCGCCAGGCAGCTCCTGGGAGAAGGGACCTTCGATACCCCAGTCGTGCGGTATGTCGACTTCGCGCCACGACGAAGCGTCGAAGTCGGGCCGTACGAACGAGACATCGGTGCCGGGGTGTCCATCGGGCCGCGCGGGTTTGGACAGGCCGGCGCTGATGAGGTCGGTGCCTGTCGCCATGACCCACGGCTTGATGGCGTCATAGGTCAGCGACGTGCCCGCGTCGGGGGCGTCTCCACGGTGAAAGCGAAAGCCGTGGTTGAAGCACGAGCGGCGCCGGGGTTTTTGGGTGGGTGAACCTTGCATGTCAGCTGGCGTTCATGGCACGGCCGAGCTCGTCGGCCATCTTGGGGTCGAGGGTTCGTAGAGCCTCCCACTGACCGCGTGCCTCCTGGAAGCGGCTTGCGGTCAAATACAGGCGTCCCAGGGCGAACCGAATGCGGGGATCGGCGGGCGCGAGGTGCGTGGCGCGCTCGAGCGTTCGGATGGCCGGTTCGATGAGCCCGGTCATGGCGAGCGAGGTGGCGAGCCTTCGGTGCGTCTCGAGATCGTTCGGCTGCGCGCCGAGCGCCTTTTGGTATGCCTCGGCCGCGCGCCGAAAATCGCGGCCTCGTTCCAGCGCCTCGCCAAGGGCGACGTACGCGGCGTGGCCCGGCGCCAGGCTCGCGATGCGTTCGAGCACTCCGACCGCCTCGTCGAGGCGTCCGAGCTCGACCAGCGCGCGGCCGAGCAGAAGCGCGGCTTGCACGTGGTCCGGCTTTGCGGCGAGCGCGCGGCGCAGGAGCGGCACGCTCTCGGCTTTCTGTTCCTGCGAGTAGTAGATCACGCCCAGACGCGCGAGCAGCTCGGGCGCGTCCGGGTCGCGCGACAGTGCCACGCGATAGCGCTCCGCGGCTGCGTCTGGCCTTCCGAGCCGAGTCAGCACCGAGCCGTGCATGAGCACCAGCTCCTGGTCTTGCGGAACGGTCTCGACCGCGGGCGAAAGGACGGCTAGCGCCGGCTCGAGCTTGTCCGAGGCGAGCAACTGTCGAGCTTCGTGCAAGGCCGTTTCGGTCAATGCCTTCTGCGCTGCCTCGAGCGCCGGATCGAGCCGGAGCGCGTTTCGGAACGCGTCCACCGCGGCAAGCGCGTGCCCCGCCTGGCGTCGCGCCATGCCGTGCTCGAAATGGGCCGCCGCGTCGTTCGGCGCGAGCCCGACCAGCGCCTCGAGGGCTTGCAGGCGTTTTTTGACGTCGCCGAGGCGAGCGTAGCAGGCGGCGAGATCGCGAAATAAATCGGCGCTGGGGTCGAGGCTCGCGGCGGCTCCGAGCAACGGTTCCGCCTCCGCGTGGCGTCCGAGTCTCAAAAGGGCGCCGCCTCGAAGGCGCAGGGCGATGACGTTCTGGGGTTCGCGTTCGAGCACGCGCGCCGCGGCGCGCACGGTACTTTCGAGATTGCCTTCGCGAGCCCGAGCGTTGGCGAGACCGAGCCAGGCGACGACGTCGTCCGGCGACGCTTCGACCGCCGTCTCGAACGCCTGCGCGGCGCCCGCCGGGTTGCCGGCCTCGAGTCGCAGCTGTGCGAGCCTTCGCAGCACGCCTGCCGGCGCCGGCTCCAGGGCGACCACGCTTTCGAGCACCTCGAGCGCTTCTCTCCCGCGGCCAGAGGCGGCCAGAGCGAGCCCGAGCTGGCGGCGCTCGTCCGCGTCGAGAGACGCTCTGTTCGACAGGTGCTCGAAGCAGTGGACGACGGCGGCGAAGTCTCCGTGCTTTTCGTACAGCCGAGCCAGCATTCGGAGGCCCGCGGGTGTGCCGCGGTTCGCCTCGGCGAGCGCGCGCAGGCGCCCTATCGCCTCACGGTCGCGGCCCGTACGGGCCTGCGCCACGGCAAGCTTTTCGGTTATTTCCACGCTGTCCGGAGCGAGGCGAGCCGCGGTCTCGAGCGCGCGGAGCGCGCGATCGTTCATGCCCTTTTCCAGGAAGGTCGAGCCGAGCAAAACCCAGAGATCCAGATGCTCGGCTCGTTCGGAGACGCCCGTCTCCAGAACGTCGACGGCGCGCTGGACGTCGGACATCTCGAGCAGGCACCGCGCCAGGCCGAGGCGAGCCTCGTGATCTTCGGGCACGAGCTCGAGGGCGCGCGCATGAGAACGGCCGGCGCCGGCGATGTCGCCGTTCGCTTCGAGGTTCGCCGCGTGCTCGCGATGCAGTCGGTGCAGGCGCTCGGCGGCGTGCAGCGTGGGAGCGCCGCCGGCCAGCGCCCGTTCGAGCGCCTCGATCGCCGCGGCCGTTTCTCCGCGCGCCGCTTGAGCGACGCCGAGCAACCGTAGAGCGTCCTTCTGTTCGGGCTCGAGCTCGAGGGCTCGTGCCGCCATCTGAGCGCTTTGCTCCGAACGACCGAGCGCGGCGAGCGCTTGCGCGGAATAGACGAACCAGTCGGCTCGCTGCGTTCCCGTCGCGAGCGCTTCCGCGAGCAGCTGCTCGGCGCGCGCGGCGTGGCCGAGTGCGAGCTCGACGCGGGCGAGCTCCGCCTTCGCCGCCGCGTCGTTCGGGCGAAGCGTGACGACTTCGTCGAGGATTTCGCGCAGCTGCTCCGGCGCGTCGGTGTTGCTTCGCGAGGCGAGCAAGAGCCGGGCGGCCTCGTCGTGTGCCGGCGCGAAGCGCAGCGCCCGGAGCAGGCCGTCGCGAGCCTCCGTGACGCGTCCCGCGCGCACGAGCAGACGTCCTGCTCCGAGCAGAGCTTCGACCGAGTCGAGCTTCGCCGCGCTCGCCCGCTCGAACCAGGCGAGCGCTTCCTCGTCGCGACCCTGTGCGGCGCGCGCGTTGCCGAGCGCGAGCAGAGCGTCGAGCCGCGCCGGAGAACGCCGCGCCACGACCTCGGCGGTGCGAGCCGCGAGCTCGGTTTCGGACAGCCGCTCGTACGAACGAATGATCTCCATCAAGAGGTCGTCGAAGGGTTCGGCGACGCGCACGGCGCGTTCGAGCAGCCCCAGCGCTCGCTCGGCGGCCCGGTGCTCGACCGCGTGGAGCGCGGCTTCGAGCAACAGCCGGGCCAAGAGCTCCGCCGCACCGGCCGCTCCCGAAAGCTCCCACGCGCGCTCGAGCGCGGCGATCGCTTCGTCGCGGCGGCCCGACGCGGCGTGGGCTCGTCCGAGCTCGAGCAGCGTTTCAGGATCGTCGCGACGCAAGAGCGAAAGGCGATCGAGCGCCCGCGCGCGCTCGTCTTCGCGGCCCTGCTTCCGCCAGCACTCGGCGAGCAGCTCGAACAGGGGGACCGTCGGCGAACGCTGGAGTGCTCGCTCGATCGCTTCGACGGCTTCGCCCAAGCGGCCGCTCCCGGCATACGCGCGGCCGAGCAACTCGTCGACGCGTTCGTGGTTCGGCTCCTGGCGCGAGACTTTTTCGAGGCTCGAGACCGCTGCTGCCGCTTTCTCTGCGGCGAGCAGCGCCTCGCCGCGTCCGAGCAGGCAAGGGACGTCGTCTGGCTCGAGGTCGAGCGCGTCTTCGTAGGCGGCAGCGGCCTCCTCGTGACGTTTCAGGCGAGTGAGAGCATCCGCAAGCTCGCGGTTCTCCGCAACGGTCAAGGTTCGGAGCTTGCGTAGCCGTTCGAACGCACCGACGACGTCCTCGAAACGCGCGTTGCGCGTGCCGAGCAGAACCAGCGAAAGCAACGCCTTCGAATCGGGACGAAGCTCGACGGCCTTCTCCAGCGCCGCCGCCGCCGCTTGATCGCGCCGGAGCTCGAACAGGGCAAGCCCCACGCCGATCCAGGCGTCCGCGCTGGTCTCGTCTCGGTCGCGCGCCTGCTCGAAGGCCTCGAGGGCCCGTTCATGACGGCCGAGCGCCGCCTCGAGGTCGCCCACGGCGGTCCAGGCGTCGCCGTCATCGCGCGCGTCGACGGCGCGCCTCGCAGCCAGGAGCGCTCCGTGCAGATCGCCGCTCCGGCGCAGGCTTTCGGCCCGGCGCAGCAAGAGCCCGGGGTCGTCGCCGGCGTGAACCAGCGCGCGTTCATATGCTTGGGCCGCCGCAGCGTGCTCACCCGAGCGTTCCTGCTTTTCGGCGCGCGCCGCATAAAGGTTAATGACCCGCCGCTCGATGCCTTCGTCCTTCGCCCCGAGCTCGATCACGCGTTCCAGCGCCGCGATCGCTTCGTCCTTGCGTCCGAGCTCTGAAAGCATTCGGCCGCGAATGGACAACGCCGCGGCGTCGTCGGGCTTCTCTTGGAGCACGAGCTCCGCGGCGCCGAGCGCGTCGGCGGCGCGTCCCAGCTTTTCGTAGAGCGCCGCCAGCAAGGCCGCGACGTCCGCGTCTCCGGGGGCGCGCTCGAGGGCGAGCTCGAGCGCTTCGACGCCCTGCGCGTGCTTTCCGAGCGCGGAGTACAGCGAACCGAGCTTGAGCCGCTCCGCGACGTTTTCGGGATCGGCGCGGACGATCTCGGCTTGCGTGGCGAGCGCGTCGTCGAGCCTTCCCTGAGCGCTCTGCGACGCGGTGAGCAAGGCGAGCGCTTCGG
>DASWGX010000022.1:0-9062 GCA_036393455.1 Polyangiaceae bacterium | reverse complement strand
GATCAACCGCTACCGCTTGGCTCTCGTCGTCGTACTCACGCTGCGCCGCGAACGCGCGCGCGATCGCTAGCCCGATACGCGATCCAAGCGCGGTCCACTTCTCACGAGCAGCCGAGGGTCATTCTTGGCGAGCGGCGAAGCCCAGCGGTCGATCGCATCGAGCTCGCGGCGCCGGACCGTGCTCCAGCAGGCCCCACTTGGGCGAAACGTGCGAAGGGGGCATCGAGAACGCGTCGAGGGCAAGATGGTGCTGGCGTCGCCGGCTCTGGAGCCGAGGCGAAGCTCACAGCATCAGCGTTTGCGACATCCTTGCCGGCCAGCACTGAGCTCGGTAACGCCTGGGTCTGGACAGGCTCGGGCGAGCCTAGATGGGCTCTCTCGTACCGTCAGCCTTTGGAAATGAGAGGACGAAACAGCTCTTTCGCGATGATCGCCTTCTGTACGAAGGAAGGCCCTTCGATGATCTCGAAAAGCTTGGCGTCTCGGTACAGTCGAGCGATTTCGCCGTCGTCTGCATAGGCGGAGCCGCCGAGGAGCTCCATGCAGTTCCCGACGAATTCGACCACCATGTTCCCGCTGAAAAGCTTGGCCATGCTGGATTCGGTGAGGCTCTCTCGTCCAGCGTCCCAGAGCCTCGCGGCATGACGGGTCAACTGCCAGGACGCCTCCTTGCGCGTGTACATGTCGGCCAGACGATCCTGGATTACGGGTTGAGTCAGTAGTGGCTTTCCGTAGCGAATGCGGTCCTTCAGATCCGTGAGAACGAGCTCGCCCGCGTAGTCGCACACGCCCGTCGCGGCCGCGGCGAAGAAGAGCCGGCTCCGCTGCAGGGAGTGAAACGCCACGCGAAAGCCGTCGCCTTCTCGCCCGATGCGGTGCTCTTCCGGCACGAAGACATCGTCGAAAAACACCTCGGTCGTGTTCGAGCTGCGGTGCCCGAGCTTCGCCCACGGTTCGCCGAAGCCGAGCCCGGCGCTGGAGCGGGGCAGATACAGGGCGATGCTGGCCGCGCGCGGCTGTTCCTCGGCTTCGATCAAAGCAATGACGACTAAATGCTCGGAGAAGCTCGCGTTCGTTGCGAAACACTTCTGGCCGACCAGGCGATAGCCGCCGTCCACGCGCCTGGCCCGGGTGCGAATGCGGAACACGTCGCTACCCGCGTCCGGCTCGGTGAAGCAAAAGCTCCAGAGCGCAAAGTGCTCGCAGAAGTGCCGCACACTCCGGCGCTTGAGCTCCTCCGAGCCGAACTCTACGACGGGAACGCCCGCCAACATCACCGCGATGAGAGAGGTTGCGAAACCGCTGGAGCCCGCGCCGACCTCACGCATCAGGTCGCAAAGGGCGAGCGACGATAACCCGGCGCCGCCCAGGCCTTCGGGGACAAAAGCCTGAAGCCAGCCGAGCTCGTGAAACTTCCGGAACGCTTCGATCGGGAATGTGTGCGTCTGGTCCCACGCGGCCGCATTGGGGCGAAGCTCCTGACGGACGAAGCGCCGCACCGCTGCGAGCGCGAGATCGGGCTCGTCCGACATTGCCATCAGCTTTCACCCGCGCGCCGTTCAAGGTCAACACTCCCGAGCGCACCGGCGGCGTGGGCGGTCGATTCGGCGCTCGAGCGCGGCTGTCGCACACCGAGCGGAAAGGTCGCAGGACGTAGCCGGCTTCAGCGCATCAGCGACAGCGCACCGGCGTGCGACCGTTTGGTCCGTTCGGAAAGCCGCTGGTGCAGATGGTGCCGTCGCGGCGCGGGCAAATGCAGGCGCACGCCTCTTCCTTGGTTTCGTAGCAACGGTCGTCGCTGCCGAGCCACGCGCACGCTTCCACGTCTTCGATCGGCACGCCCTTCACGCACTCGCCGAGCTCGACCTCGGGCGAACCACCGGTATCGCCTTCCGAGCTCTCGCCCGCGAAGCCGCGTTCGGAAGCCGGCGCCGGTTCGTTGCCGTCGTTCGAACCGGGCTGCACTCGGCCGCCGCAGGCCACCCCCAGGTACACCAACCCGAGTACCCACTCCGCTTTCATGCCCCGATTCTGCCGCTCGTATCGAATGCAGGCAAGGCCGGTGGCACGTTTCGTTTTGGCTACTCCAACAACTTTTCACGTACGTAGGGGCCGTGCCCTTGCAGCCACTCGTCGGTCCAGCCGCCGGAGAGCGGCGCCCCGGCGCGGAGCAAGCAGCTCGCGTCCGTACAGCCGTCGAGCTTCCAGGCCGCCCACGAGACCAGGTGCAGGCGCATCCATTGGTGCCACTCGTCCGCCTCCGAATCGCACACGGCGGGGTCCGCCACGCCGCCGTCGGCGCCCGTTGCCCCCCATTCGGTGACGAAGAGCGGAAGGCCGCGGCCGAGCGCGGCGCTGCCTTTGTTGCGCCCTGTCGCACCGTGGGAGCAGGCGTAGAAGTGGAGCGTGTACATGAGGTTTTCCCCGCTGACGGGGTCTTGGGCCGCAGCGTCGACGTCTTGGCACCACGTGGGCGTGCCGAGCACGATGATGTTGTCGGGGTCCACCGCACGAATTCTGGCGACGACGGCCTCGTGGTAAGGCTTGAGCTGGCGGGACCAGTCGACGGCGAGCGGCTCGTTGAACGGCTCGTAGAGGACGTTCGGGTATTCTCCGTAGTCCGTCGCCATCTTTTCGAAGAATTCTTCGGCCTGCGCCTGGTGGTCGAGCGCGTTGTGATCGTGCCAGTCGATCAGCACGTACAAACCGAGCTCGATTGCCGCATCGACGATCGCACGGACTTGCTCTTCCGCGAGCGCCGGGTTCGAAAGGTAGGCGCCGTCCGGCTCGACGCCCATCGCGGCGCGGATGACACTGATCTGCCAGTTGTCGCGCATCCACTCGAGCGCGTCGCGACTCTGGGCGTAGCCGTCGGTTTCCCAGTTGAGCCACATGCTCGAGACGCCGCGCAGGCGCGTGGGCTCCCCCGACTCGCTGACCATCTGCTTTCCCGAGGTCCGGAGCTGTCCGAAGGCGGCGACCGGTGTACCCGCCGCCAGCCAGTCCGCCTCGGGGAATTCGGGTACCGGTTCCGGCACGGGCGCGGCGCTGCCGCCCGGGTCGCACGCCAGGGTAAGAGCCAGAGTGAACGACGCGAAAGTTGTACGACGATCCAACATCAGATAGCGCCCATGTCGGGCACGACGGCCTTCGATCGCGAAAACCAGCGCGCACCGGAAGAATGCATTCCTCTTCCACATCCGGACCGCGCGAGCAAGCGCCGCTGGTCAGTAAGCGACACTAACTGCCGAATGCGCGGCACATTTTCGGGACAGGAGAAGTCGAGATGAGTGACCGCAAGATCAGGACCGAACGCGGCGCGGGCTCGAAGCCGAGCTCCGAGGCGCAGCCTGCGCCGGGAGAGTCGGGTTTACGCGCTCGAGTCCGCTCCCAAGCTCGCTACCTTTTGAGCCATCGAGATTTGCTCTTTTATCTGGTGCTCCTGAGCTTGGTCGGACTGGGGCTGGCGTTTCTCACGCTTTCCCGCTCGATTGGTTCCCCGCCCATCGACTTTGACACCCGGCTGCTCCTGCTGCTGCGCGAGCCGGGCACCCTGGACGATCCCCTCGGTCCGCCGTGGGTGGCGGACCTCTTTACCGACATTACGACGCTGGGCAGCGGGCTCTTCGTTGCCGTCGTCTGCTGCGTCGTCGTCGGGTACCTCGTTCTGGTGCGGCACGGCCGAACCGCGCTCGTCTTCACGACGTGCATCGTGCTTGCGGCGCTGAGCGTCTATTTCTTCAAGGATCTGTTCGAGCGCCCGCGGCCGGGGCTGATCATGCCCGCCGCGAGGCTCCAAAGCTACAGCTTTCCGAGCGGCCACTCCACCATATCCGCGGCGGTGTATCCCACGCTCGGAGCTCTGCTCGCGCGAGTCGTTTCGCGGAGGAGGCTCAAGATCTACTGCATGAGCGTCGCCATGCTGGCGACGTTCGGTGTCGGCGTGAGCCGCGTGTACCTGGGCGTCCACTACCCCACCGACGTGCTCGCGGGCTGGTCCATCGGGTTGGCGTGGTCGCTCGTTTGTTGGGTGTTGCTGCGCAGGATGCAGCGCCGCGGTCTGGTGGAGACGGAACCGGTGGACGCTCCCGGCGGCGATGCACCCGGCGGTGATGCACCCGGCGGCAATGCACCAGGCGGCAATGCACCCGGCGGCAATGCACCCGGCGGCAATGCACCCGGCGGTGATGCACCAGGCAAAAATCGCGTTGAGGACTGAAAAGTCCGCTCAAAGAACCGTGGGTTCGAAAAGCGTCGAATCAGCGCGGGCACTCCCGCGCTTCGAGTGCTAACGTTTGAGTTCTTCTCGATGACGAGACGCGCCTTCGCTCTGGTGGCGGTTCTGCTGGTATTTCTCGGCGGGGCCAGCGGGGCACAAGCGGGCGCGCTGCGGGCGGGCAGCTTCAGACTCCTTACCTACAACGTCGCCGGGCTGCCGGAGGGCATCTCGAAGTCGCGGCCCAGCCTGAACATGGGGCTCATCAGCCGGCTCGTGAACGACTACGATATCGTGCTGGCTCAGGAGGATTTCGCCTTTCAGGCCCTCTTGCGGTCATCTCTCACCTTGCCGCACCGCTCTCCCGACTACGCTCCGATCGGTGCGTTCGACTTGGGCGACGGGCTCAGTCGCTTTTCTCGCACCGAGTTCGTCGAGTACCGGCGAGAGGTGTGGGCGACCTGTAACGGGGTCGTCGGCGACGGTTGCGACTGTCTGGCGAACAAGGGCTTTTCCGTCGCGCGCCACGCGCTCTCGGGCGGCGCGCACATCGACGTCTACAACCTCCATATGGATTCCGGGCGCTCCGCGGCGGATCGGGTCACGCGCAAAGCGCAGCTCGAGCAGCTCAGGCGAGCGATCTCGCGCTATTCCAGCCGGCGAGCGGTGATCGTGGCCGGGGACACGAACCTCACGCGCGTCGAGTTGCCCGAGCTCGCTCGCTTCGAGAAGAGCCTCGGTCTCAGCGATTCGTGCAGGAGCGTCGGCTGTTCGCAGCCATGGCGGATCGATCGGGTGCTCTACCGCAGCGGAGCGGCCGTGAATCTGGTCCCACGACGCTGGCGCCTCGACGCTCGCTTCGTCGATGGAGACGCCCGGCCGCTTTCGGACCACCTCGCCGTTGCGGTGGATTTCGACTGGGCGACGCCGGAGCCGCACCTCGTGTCGGCTCGCTAAAACGGTTTGCAGGCTCGTCCGGCGCAGCTGTCCCAGCGGCTGGGCCGAAAGGTAGTCATGTCGGGTAGGCCGCGCTGCCAGGGCGTCCCGCGCGGCGCCTCGGCGGCGCTCTGCGCCGCGAGCAGGTCGAGACAGCCCGCAGCGCCTTCGGAAAGCAGCGAGCGCGTGCGCGAGCCCTGGTAGAAAAACCGGTACTGCTCCGCCCAGTTCTCGGTTCCCGTTCGAAACCGGAACGGCATGCAGTACGGGCTCACACAACCCGCCTCGCGCTCGGCCGCCATCAGCCCGTCGCAGTCACCGCGATCGCCGCACATTTCGGCGCATGCCGGAGCTGAAGTGGCGGCGGCTCCCTGCAAGCCGGTATTGATGCGCTGGTACATGACCAGGTGCCCGATCTCGTGGAGCAGTACCGGGCTGAACAGGTCGTGGTCCGGCGCCGCACCGTCGATGACGGTCCCGTCGCGGTTCACGTGGTAGGCGAAATAGAAGCCAAAATTGCCGCGGGCCCAGTGGTTCGGAGCCAAAAAGAGGTGTTCGTGAAGCCAGATGGTGTGGCCGTCGCGCTCGTCGTCCAGGCTCTGTCGGTCGAACGGAGCAATCCCGTGCTCTTTGGGCCGGTTGTCGATGACGATGCGCCGGACCGTTCGCGCGTGGGACGCGGGAATGCGCGCGAGAGTATTTTCGATGACCGCGAACCACGCCGGGTCGATGCGCGCGGCTACCCGCGACGGTTTTGCGTCGCTGCTGACCGGCCCCGCAGGCCAGGCGACGACGACACAATGCTGCCCGGCGGCACCGGCGCCGAGCAGCAGGGTCCGAGCCCGATAGCCGTCGACGGAGAAGAGCCGCTTCGGGCTGCCGCGCACCGTCAGCGTGAAGGCAGCGTCGCTCGACCTGCTTCGGCAGTCGTCCTCCGTGACGCCGACAGTGTCGGATAACGGCATACGCGCGGCACCGCTCGGCTCCTGCGGATGGTCGTGGCTCGAATCGCGCAGCTTGCCGAGCTTCTGTTCGTGCGGATCGCCGCCGCGCGCGGCGCTCGTCCCGAAAAGAGCGAGAGCGCCGCTCAACGTCAGCGTGAGAGCCGCAGGCCGGGGGCGCACGATGGAGAGCACGCACGAAGTCGTGCAGTGTTTCGGCGCGCGGCGCAAGCATGTTGGGTGGATGCCTCGTCGGCGGGCGCGAGTAGGTCGGATTGCGCGTGGTGGCGTGCGGAGTCACACTTTCGAATACGCCGTTTCGGCGCGCCGATTCGCATCCAAGCCGTCGCGCTGAGCGGTGCGAGCATGAGCTTGCTGCGCTACACGATTCCGATTCTGGCTGCCGCCCTCACCGTCGTCGCCTTGCGCGGGGACGAGGCGGCGCCGTCGACCCGCGCGGGCACCCGGGCCGCCTTCGGCCCCGCGAGTGCCGAAGGCGTGATGAGCGCCCTCGGGGCGGAGGCTTCGGATCCCGCCGAGCCCGAGGCGGGGGAGAAGGACCGCGCTCGTCGCGAGGTCGAGCGCGAAACCTGCCGAGCACGGCTGGCAGAGGCGACGCGCTTGCCGGCCCTGCCCGGCGCGCCGGAGCTCGAAGAGCGGCGCGCGCCGGTGCTCCTCTACGCCAAGGCCGAGCCGGTTCTCTTCGTGCGTGCTCCGCAGGAAGACGCCACGTCGAGTCAGGAAGCGGTGACCTACCGCGCGTGGCTGGGGCGAACGAGCTCCCCCTATAGCTTGCTCAAGCGCCTCTGGAGCGTGTTTTCCGTCAAGCCCGATCTGGGACGCTCGGTATTGCTGCGCGAAGGCTACCTGTACGCGGACAAGCCCGAGCTCGCCTTCGCGCTCGTGGAGCTGGTCAGCGCGCAGCTGCTGTTCAGCGACCAGGAAATCTGGGTGCAACGTGGCGAACGACTGATGCACGCGCGCCGCACGCGCAAGGGGGAGTACGTGTTCGTCGACGGTCCGGAGCGAGGGCAGGAGGTCCGGCTGCTGCTCTTCGACCGAGTCGGAGTCGGCGCGCCGCCGCTGACGGTGCTGCACCGCGATTTGCGCTCGCTCAGGCACCGGCTCGGGTTCGACCAGGTTCGCGTCGTACACCTCGGCGAGAGCGAGATCGTCTCGGATCTTCGTTACGGCTCGCTCTGGGTGCCGACGCTGCTCGAATCGAAGCATGCGCGCCTGGAGCTCGGCTGTGAGGTGTTGGAGGAATCGGCGTTCCCGGAGGTCGAGCGCCACAGGGAACTCAGGGCGCGCAGGGAGCGCGTGCTCGAACCGTTGCGCGCCGCGATGCTCGCGCAAGTCGAGGAAGGCCTACCTTTTGACGAGCCGCTGACCGAGTACGGTCAGCAGGACGGGCAGCTCCGCCGGCGCTGGCTCCGCGCCTACCAGGAAAAGAAGCACAGCTACGAGCTCAACGGTGATCGCTACTACGTTTTCAACGCACGCGGACGGCCGCTCGTTCCGCAAGTGTGCATCGACTTTCTGTTCGACACTTTCGAGCGAGCCAGCGGCACGTGGTGGCGCCCGCGCGCGGAGCCCAGGGAACGCGTGATCGGCAAGCTCGACTTCGGTACGAACTCGAAGGAAACGCTGCGCCGGGCCACGAGCTTCCTCGACCTTGCCCGAACCCGCAGCGAGTGGTTCGAGCTCTACGAGCTTCCCGAAAGCGAGCGGATCCCGTTCAAGTTCGGACGCAAGCTGGCCGAGT
Organism: Polyangiaceae bacterium; assembly: GCA_036393455.1. Classification (GTDB taxonomy): domain Bacteria; phylum Myxococcota_A; class Polyangia; order Polyangiales; family Polyangiaceae; genus DASWGX01. The sequence goes on along the minus strand of DASWGX010000022.1, from coordinate 1,204 downwards.
ACCTCGAGAAACAGGCGGAGCGTTTTTCGCCGGGAGACATCGTGATGATCCGCGGCTACGCGCCGTGGGACAAACCGTGGATGCCCCCGCTCATGCACGTTCACTCGTTCTTCGTGTACGAGAGCGACCCGATGACGGGTATGGCGATGACCCTGGCCGGCAACCCGGGGCGGCCGCTACTGCAGACCTGGCAGTTCGAGGCGTTCCGCACTCCCGAACGCAGCATCTGGTATCGGATTCGTCCCGAGCTCGCCTGGCTGGAGAGCGTGACCACGGCGCCGGCGGCCGGTTTGCCGGTGCCGCCGCCGCTGGTTCAGGAACGCAACAATCGCGCCGCGGTCCTCGAGGTTCCGGAGGAGGAACCGGCGGGCTGAGCGCGCAGAGCCCGCTCGGGCTTTGCGCGCGCGCGCCGCATTGCTAGCGTTGATGCCGACGTGACCCGAGCTCGACGACCCGATACGATCGAGCGGCGAAGGCTGCTCATGGCGCTGCCGAGCGCGGGACTGACTTCTGCGCTCGGTTGTCGCAGCACCGAGGCGCCCGTCTCGAGCGAAGCCGGGCGCGGGACGGTGCCGGCGGGGGAGGCCGTGGCGTCCGACCCTCTCGACCTTTCGGACCCCGTTCTCGACGTCTTTCCGCTCGGCTTCCCGTGGCAAACCTTCGATCCGTTTCTGTTCTGCGTTCACCACGACGACGCGTACCCGGCGGGAAACGCGGCGATGGGTCCAGCCGTCTCGCTCGAAGGCCGACCTATCGGTCGGGACTTCGAAGGCAAGGAGGGGTGGCGCATGTATCACGGCGATATCGTGCCCGGTTTCCCGCGCCATCCACACCGAGGCTTCGAGACCGTGACCATCGCGCGGCGCGGCTTCATCGATCATTCCGATTCTCTGGGGGCGACCGCGCGCTACGGCCACGGAGACGTCCAGTGGATGACGGCGGGAGCCGGCATCGCCCACGCGGAGATGTTCCCACTCATCAAGAGCGATGCTCCGAACCCCACCGAGCTCTTCCAGATCTGGATCAACCTTCCGAGTCGGAGCAAATTCGTCGAACCGCACTTTTCGATGCTTTGGAACGATTCGATTCCGGAGGCGAGCGTGGTCGATACGCTGGGGCGTCGAACCACGGCGCGGGTCGTTGCCGGCCAGCTCGCGGGTCGCATCGCGCCGTCGCCTCCGCCGGCGTCGTGGGCGGCCCGCAA
>DASWGX010000021.1:0-1650 GCA_036393455.1 Polyangiaceae bacterium | reverse complement strand
CCATCGCGAGCGTGGCGTCGGCCAAGGGCGTTTCGCTGAGCAACGATTCGAGCGGCGTCGTCTCGCGCCTTCATTTCGAGTCCGGAGCGACGGTGCAAAAGGGTCAGGTTCTCGTCGAGCTCGACACCGGTGTCGAGCGCGCGCGTCTCGCGTCGGTACGCGCGCGTCTCGCGCTCGCACGGACCTCGCTCGACCGTTCCAAGGCGCTGGTCGTTTCCGGCGCCATCGCCCGCTCGCAGGTGGACGCGGACGAAGCGTCGCTCAAGAGCCTGACGGCCGACGAGCGAGCGCTACAGGCCGAGATCGCGCGCAAGGTCATCCGCGCGCCGTTCAGCGGCAAGCTCGGCATCCGCGCCGTCAATTTGGGCCAGTACCTGGCGCCGGGCACGACGGTCGCGTCGCTCGAATCGACCGACTCCGTGTTCGCCGACTTCACGTTGCCGCAGCGCTACCTCGACGACATCGCCGTCGGCATGCGCGTACGCGCCAGCGTCGAAGGCGAGAAAGCTCCGCGCGGGGAGGGCACGGTGAGCGCAATCGAGCCCGCCGTCGACGCCGTCACACGAAACGTGACGGTGCGAGCGAGCCTTTCAAACCAGGGCGAGCTCTTGCGCCCCGGGATGTTCGTCAAGATCAGCGTCGTTCTACCCAAGGAGCGCCGCGTGATCGCGATTCCGCTGACGGCCGTGGTGCGCGCTTCTTACGGCGACTCGATATTTACGGTCGAGGCGAAGCAGGGAGTGAGCACCGGCAAGGTTGCTCGCCAGAGCTTCGTGAGGCTCGGCGAAACCCGCGGAGACTACGTGGCCGTCACCGAGGGGCTGAAGGTCGGGGAGGAAGTCGTCACATCCGGCGCGTTCAAGCTTCGAAACGGCGTTCCGCTGCTCGTCGACAACACCGTGAAGCTCAACCCCGACGTCGCGCCCCATCCCGAAAACCGCTGATCGGGAGGTCACGCCCGTGAAAATAACGGATCTGTTCATTCGCCGCCCGGTGCTGGCGATCGTCGTGAACCTCGTGATCATCATCGCGGGTTTGCAAGCCATTCGTGCCTTGAGCGTACGCCAGTATCCCAAGCTCGAAAGCGCCACGGTCACCGTGCGCACCGCCTACGTGGGCGCCAACGCCGACCTCGTGCGCGGCTTCATCACGACGCCCCTCGAGCGCGCGATCGCGGCCGCCGACGGGATCGACTTCGTCGAGTCGCAGAGCGTTCAGGGCCTGTCCACCATCAACGTGCGGCTCGAGCTGAATTTCCCGGCGGCCGGGGCGCTCGCGGACATCAGCGCGCGCGTGAACCAAGTGCGCGCCGATCTGCCGCCGGAAGCCGAGGTTCCCGCGATCAGCATCGAGCCATCGGACGCACGCATCGCTGCGATGTACTTGAGCTTCGGCTCCGACATCCTCGCGGACAATCAGGTCACGGACTACCTGATCAGGGTGGTTCAGCCGCGCCTGTCGGCGCTCGACGGCGTGCAGCGCGCTGAAATCCTCGGAGGGCGCACCTTCGCTCTGCGCGCCTGGCTGAAGCCCGAACGGATGGCGGCCTTGAACGTGAGCCCCGGCGACGTTCGTCGAGCGCTCGCGGCGAACAACACGCTCTCGGCGCTGGGGCAAACCAAGGGTCACCTGGTGCAGGTGAACCTGAGC
>DASWGX010000020.1:0-6225 GCA_036393455.1 Polyangiaceae bacterium | reverse complement strand
GAGGCAGAGAAAGCCAACGTCGGCGCCGTGAGCGTCCAAGTCGATCGCGAAGGCGCAACCGTGTACGTCGACGGACAGCCCGCCGGCGACTCGCCGGTCTTCGTCGAGCCCGGTACCCGCACGATCGAAGCGCGGCGAGGCGAACAGCGCGCAAGGCAAACCATCGAAGCCGAGGCCGGCCAGGACTACCAAGTCGAGCTCGAGCTCGAGCTCGCCGCGCCGTCGGGCTTGCCGGTTTCCGGCCTGACGCACCAAGGCCCGAACCCCACCCCGTCTCCCGAACAGCCCGACTCCGGCCGCAGCCTCGTGCCCGTGTACGTCGGAGCAGGCGTGACGGCCGTTGCCGCCACGCTCGCGGTGGTGTTCGCGCTGGGAGCGAGCGCGGACGCCGACGACGCGCGCACTCTCTCCGAGAGCATCGGCCCCGATGGTTGCAGCCCCGGCGGGCCGACCGCCGCCGACTGCCAGGCGCTGAGCGACGTGATCGACAGCCAACACGGCAAAGCCACGGGCTTCGCCATCAGCGCATCGGTCGGAGCCGTCGCGGCGGTTGCGACCGTTGGTTACCTCCTATGGCCCGAGCTCGTCGGCTCGAGCCGAGCCAATGCGAAAAGGCCCGCGCACCCGTGGACAGCCGAGGTTTCCGAGCGCGGCGCCTCGTTCGCCGTGAGCGGCCAGTTTTGAGGAACGCCCCATGTATGAAAAGGCTCTTCAGATTCGTTGGTTCATCGCGATAGGAGCGTGCGCCCTCGTCCCGGCGTGCCTCATCGACAAAATCGGCGACGACTGCGCCGAACGCAGCATGTGCCCGCGCGACGCCGGCGACGACGCGACCGGCGGGGGCAGCCAAACGGACGGCGGCAGCGCGGGCGGCGCCACGAGCGGCGGCACGCCGGGCGGCACCGGCGGCACCATGAGCACGACCGGAAGCGGCGGCATGACGGGCTCGGGCGGCGTCGCGGACGGCGGCGCGGGCGGTATGGGCCTCGAGTGCGACACGAGCGCGAGCCCGAGCGACGAGCCCTGCCTCGTCTCTGACGAGTTTGCCGTCTTCGTTGCGCCGGACGGTGACGATGACGACGACGGCACGATGAGCGAGCCTGTCGCGACGTTCGCGAGGGCGCTGGAGCTCGCGGACTCGGACGGCAAGATCGTAATCGCGTGCGCGGGCGAATACGACGAACAGGTCGTCATTGACGACGAGGTGCACATCTACGGCGGTTTCGACTGTGACGATGATTGGAGCTACGCGCCGGGTGAGCCGAGCACGGTCGCGCCTTCGACGAGAGGCTATGCGCTGCGCATCGACGGCGTGGACGGAGAGGTCGCGATCGAAGACGTCGCCTTCATCGCCCAGGACGGTGCCAGCGCCGGACAATCGAGCATCGCCGGCTTCGTCAGTGAATCGAGCGACGTCGCGCTTCGCCGCGTCGTGCTCGAAGCCGGCGAGGGCGTGGCCGGCGAGAGCGCCGAAAACCCCGGTTTCGCGCCGTTTCCCACCGTCGAAATGCTGCAAGGCGTGGATGGCGACGTGACGAGCGGCGGCGTCAAAGACTCTTGCACGTGCCCCGGCGGTGCGACGAGCACGGGAGGCAACGGTGGCGACCCCGACGAAGATGGCGACGACGGATTGCCGGACCACGCAGGTGATGGCGGCGAAGGCGGCAACGCTGCGGAGACATGTACCGGAGGTGGCGGACTAGGCAGCGGTCAGCCTGGCACTGCCGGCCCTTCCCCCACCGACGCCGACGGCGCTTCCACCCTCGGCACCCTCACCGCAGCCGGCTTCACCGCATCCCCCCGGCACAAACGGCTCTCCCGGCCTTCCCGGCCAGGGCGGCGGCGGCGGCGCTGGAAAAACCGCGGGCGGTGGTGGTAGCGGCGGCTGCGGCGGTTGCGGCGGTCGTGGGGGCCCCGGGGGACAGGGCGGCGGCGCAAGCATCGCCTTGCTCGTCTTCGAATCGACTGTGAGCCTCGAAGCCAGTGAGCTCATCGCCGCCAACGCCGGCGATGGCGGCAGCGGTGCGGCGGGGGAGACCGGGCAACAAGATGCCGGTGGCGGCGGTACGGGGGGCGGCATCGGAGCAACCCAGGGATGCTCGGGTGGCGCGGGAGGTTTCGGCGGCAACGGCGCTTCGGGCGGCGGCGGCGCGGGCGGCATCTCGGTGGGCATCGTCTGGAGCGGCGCCATCGAGCCCGTCATGGACGAAGACACGACGAGCGAGCTCGGCACGCGCGGCGACGGCGGCATCGGGGGGACACCGGCCACGAACAACGGCATCGACGGCCAGGTCGCCGACGTGCTCGAGGTCGAGTAGTCGAAACTGGGGAGGCGCGTCGTGGGAATTGGTAACCGCCGCATCATCCGTCACTTCGGCGAAACGCTCGTCGTGACGCTCGAGCCGCGCCGGCCGCTCACGGAGGAAGAGCGCTCGGAGACGGAGCGCGCTCTTTTCGTTCTCATGGCCGATCACGAGGCACGAGACCTGGAAATCACGCCGGTCATGGAAGAGATCCACGCGGAGCTGTTCGGAGAGGGGATACGCTTCGCTTCGCGATTCGACCGGGACTCGTCGAACCACTTCCAGGCGAGCGAGCGCATCGAGCGGGATCTTAAACAAGCGGTGCGGAGCGGCCGGCTGCTCATCGTGCCCGAGGCGCGGCCGATTATCCGCCTGGCGCGCACGGAAGAACCCGTCGCGGCCCCAGACCTCCGCCCGGCACCGGAAGCTCCGCCCACGTTTTTCGAGGTGCGTTTCGTCGACGAGATTGGAGAAGCGATTGCCGGCCTCGACGTCATCATTGCGGCGGAGGGCAGGCCGAATAATCTCAAGACCGACGGCGATGGCAAGGCGCGCCTCGACGGGGTTCGAGCGAGCTTCGCGAGCGTGCGAGTGGCGAGCGTGCAGGGGCTGAGGGACATTGTCGAGCCGCGGTGGGAAAAGCTACGTCCCGGGGAGCTCCCCGTTGCCGATCCGATGGTCAAGCTTCCGCTGACCGATGACCTCGGCAGCGTCTCGCTCGCGAGCGAGCTCCTCCACCTCGTCGTGATCGTCCCTCCGCTCGGCAAGCTGTTCGTCGAGCTCTTCGATCGAACGGGCCGAGTGCGCCATGCCAACCGAGCCTACGCGATTCGCGGGCCCGAGAGTTTCGAGGGCACGACGGATTCGCAGGGAAGACTGCTCCACCAGGACGTCCCGCCGGGCGACTACACGCTCGAGCTCACGCTCGAATTCTTCCAGGGTACGAACGACGAGGTGAGCGAGACGTACGAGAGCCCGCTCGTCGTGCTCGATCGGAAGGTGAGCGTGCCGCAGCAGCGCATGCTCGGCGCGGTTCCCCACGTGGTCTTCGCGCGGATGCGAGGCTTTCTGTTCGATACAAACAAGACCTTCCTGCTTCCCACCGCCGTCGAAGCGCTGGAACGGATCCGCGACATCTACGAAGCCAACGAGCCGAGCGACCTCTTGATCGTCGGCCACACCGATACCACGGGAGAGCCCTCCATCAACGATCCGCTGTCCAAAGAGCGCGCCGAAAGCGTCAAGGCCTACCTCATGGACGACGTGGATGCCTGGCTCGAAAACTACGACGCTTCCGGCAAGAAGCGTTGGGGGGCGCGGGAAGACCGCCTCATGATCACCGCCATGCCGGACTTCCCACTGCGCGGCGAGGACGAAGACCTCGTCGAGTGGTTCCAGCGCACGCGCGAGCTCACCGTGGACGGCATCGCGGGGCCACAGACGCGCCGCCAGCTCGTCACCGACTACATGGCGCTCGACGGCACGAGCCTGGCGGACGACGACCAGTTTTACATCTCGATCGCTACGCACGGCGCCGGCGAGAGCTTCCCGCTCGCCGACACCGGATTCGAGCTCGACGAGCGAGCGGCGAACGAGAAGGAAGATCGGTTCGACCGGCGCGCGGAGCTGTTCTTTTTCGACACCGAGTTCGGCGTGAAACCGACGCCCGGAGCGGCGAACGGCGAGGAGTATCTCGAGTGGCGCAAGGCCGCCGCGCAGAACGACGACTTCCCCGTGGAGGGCATCGGCAAGAAAGCCACCCTCGTCGAAATGCACGACGCGCTGTTTCGCACGAATAGCTGCGTGGTCTTGCCCGAGGGCGAGGCGCCGAGCGGCAGCGAGCACCGGGCCCTCACGAGCGTGGGACTGTTCGCCACGGCGCTGCAATTCAGCGAAGAGCACGGCCCGCGCCAGCTTTTCATCGCGGGCCATGCGGATACGACGGGCACGGTCGACTTCAACCAAACACTGAGCGAAGAACGCGCCAAGTGCGTGCTGGCGTTGCTCGAGGGGGACCGGGATGCCTTTGCGGCGCTGGCAAACGGTCGCCACACCGTTTCGGACTACAAGCAGATTTTCTCGTGGTGCAATGCCGCCTTCCCCGACTTCGACTGCGATCCGGGAAAGATCGACGACAACGAATTCACCGGCATCGAAGGCGTGAAGAAGTTTCAAGCCGGCTACAACGGACAAAAAGCCGAGCTCGGCGCCGCCTCGCAGGCGGACCTGACGGTCGACGGCGCCATGGGTCCGAAAACCTGGGGAGCCGTGTTCGACGTGTACCAGTTCGGAATCCGCGAGGAGCTGAGCGAGGACGAAGCCGGCGTCGCGGCGCTGCGCGAAAGTCTCGTCTTCGTCGACGACGCCCGCAAGGCGCTCGGATTCAGCGAGCATCACCCCATCGACAAGGTGGGCCGTGACGACGCGAGGAGCCAGGCGAACCGCCGAGTCGAAGTCTTGTTCTTCGAGGACGGCGAAGAACCGGACCTCGTGTTGGCCGAGAGCGACCCGGAGGTCAGCGAGCTGTTCCTGCCCGGGGAATACGTCTTCGAAGACGTCGGCCCAGAGCCGCCCGAGCTGTCGTCGTGCGACGACTGCGAGCTCCTCGGGCCCGCCCAGCTCGAACCGGGCGAAGAAAACCCCGACCTCCCCCCGAGCTTGAAGCAGGAAGACCGGCGAAAGGCGGTCGGCCTGGCCCAGATCCTCCTGAACGACTTCATCGCGCAGCTCCGGCTCGGAGAGGTGCACCGTTCCGGCACCGAGGATGCCGAGGGACTCGAGAGCGATCTCGAAGCAACGCCCACGTTCATCAAGGTCGACTGCGTCTTCGGAGACGAGACCGAGAGCGCCACGAAGCTCTTTCAGCGCTGGCATGGTGGAATCGAGGAAACGGGGACGCTGGACGAGCGCACCTGGACTCGGCTGATCCAGACGACCGAGCTCTTTCAAGAGTTCACGAATCGTCCGGAACCCCCCTTTCCCGAAGTCGCCGGCGAAGTCGATTTGACGGCCGTTGCTGGTCTGGCCGAACCAGTTCCGATCTTGCTGGCCTCAACCTCCGACGTGATCCCTTCCGCCGGCGTGCGATGCGCCCGCACGTATTCACGCGCAACCAACTTCGCCGAGTTCGTGACGCTCGTGCGAGACTCGGAGGTGCTGCTGCAAACCTGCGGTGAAGACACGCCAGACGACGTGCTCGGCATCATCCGGGGGATCTTCTACGGCACCACGTGGAGCGCCGATTTCCTCGTCGAGAAGAGCCCGGTCCGAAACACTGGATTCAACGTGTACGCGACGGGCAGCCCCTTGCCGCCTGCCGATCCGAGGGGCTGTCTCCAGTGCAATCTTTTCGAAGCGCTGCGCGGCAGTCAGGACGTGGTGGATGGACCGCGCCACGTCGATTTCGGCCACCTGATCATCGGCCTCGAAGCACGATTCGAAGGGCAGACCTCCAACATCCTCCTGACCGGTCACTCCGGGCTCGAGGCGGCGACGTGGCTCGGCGACCTCGGCGGCGGCGCCGCCATGCTGGCGAACAGCCGCGCTTCGGCTCCCTCGACGCGCGCTCGAACGAGATTCACGGGCTCGAACTTTGGCGGATCCATCAATCTGGAGGGGGACGTCGCTTCCTACGTCGTCGCGAGGTCGTCCGTCACGACCAGCCCGACGGCGCCGTCCTTTTCCGGGAGCAGCACCTCGCCGATCGCGGACGCCATCGAAAGCTACCTTGCGCCTGGTACTTCGGGGGGAATCGAATGGCTGAATCGATCGCGCAACTTTCTCACCATGGTCGGCGGAACGCTCACGGGCAACACGCTGACGAACCGAGCGGCGGTCGTTTCGACTCTCCAGACCAAGGTCGAAGAGTTTGGCTGCTACTATCTCGTCAATCGATTGAGACAAACCGGCCGGAGGAGACTCG
>DASWGX010000019.1:0-4596 GCA_036393455.1 Polyangiaceae bacterium | reverse complement strand
GGAGTCTCGGCGAAGGGCCCGCCACCGTGAGCCTTTTCGTCGTACCGGTCTGCAACGCTACCGGCGCCTTGCTCGTTACCCAGGTCGCGCCGGGCCCGGAGCTGCTCGCGCCGATGGACGAATTCGTCGCCGAGCTCGAACCTTTACCGGGCAACGACGAGGGGATCTGCGCCCTGCTCGATCCTTAGCTCTGCCCCGGGATCGTCACTGCCCGGCCTTGACCGCACCCGGGAGCCCTTCGAACAGCGCGTAGGGAACGTCGTAGGCCAACATCAGGGCGACCGCAAAGGCGAGCCCCGTCGCGAGATCGAGCTTGGCCCTGCCCACGCCGACGCTAGCGGCGTCGCCGAACCGAGCCGCGCCGGCCGCCGCCGTCAATACGAAGACTGGAAAGCCGGCGGCCATGATGCGCGCGCCGAGATTGATGGGAAAGTACCAGGCCGTCGAGAGAACATGCAGGAGCAGATACGTCACCGCAAACGTTATCACCGGCCAGTGCTCGGCCGCGAGCGCTCGCGTTCGCTCGCGCGCCGCGAGTGCGAGCGCGAGGAGCCCGCAAGCGTACACGGTCGCGTGACGCAGTATCCCGTGCGGAACGGCGCTCCGCGCCGACCCGCGCAGCCCGTCGTGGAAACGTTCCACGATGTCCCCGGCGTCGTGTTCCTCGAGGTATTTGGCGGCCGACGGTAGCTCGGCGTCGGGCATGTCCGGCCAACCCTCGCGATCACCGTGCGCGCGGGTGCCGCGCCTCGCCTCGCCCCACGAGTCGTACCAAACGTAGAAGGTCGTATTCACGTTGTAGAAGTAGCGTCCGAACTGCGCTTTGTTGTGGAACAGAACCGGGGATACCAGGATCAAGAAGACGCCAGCGACAGTTAGCGGCGCCCGAAGGCGTCGCGCCACTTCGAGCGCGCGCCGCGAAAGCGAGCGCGCACGCGCGCCGACGAGCGCGACGAGCAACGCCACCGGCGCGTAAGCGACGAATGCCAGCGACGCGGAGCTCTTGAGCAGCCACGCGCCGGCGAACGCCGCCCCCGCAAGCGCGGCGAGCCGCGACCCGGGCGCCGCGAGCAGCCTGCCGAAAAGCGCAAACACGCCGAGATTCGCGAGATAATACAGCGGCTCCGCCTTGGTGTACGGAGCGTAATAGACGAGGCAGCAAAAGCCGACCGCGAGCCAGGCCGGGAAGGCGAAGACGACCGGCATCCAGCGGCGAAAAAGCCAGAGGGCGCCGAGCCACCCGGCGGTGGTGAGGACGATAGTCAAGTACTTCGCGCGCCGGAAGAACCCCTCGAGCTTGCCCTCGGAAGAGTACACCGTCGCGGCGATCAACGGGTAGCCGATGCCGCGCGCTCCATCCGCGACGACGGCCCCCTCTTCCACCAAGCGCTCGGCAAACAAGAGATACGCGCTTTGGTCCGTCGATTCGGGATCCCGGTTTTCCTCGCGCGCATGGTGCAGCGCTCCCGCGGAGAAGAGCAGCGCGAACCACACCGTCAAGATCGCTGCTCGAGCGCGCCCGCGCATCGCCGCACGCGTCCCACCGGCGCCCGTCCCTGGCAAGGACTTTCAACGGCAGCGAAAAGGCGCGCCATTTCTTGCTCGACGTCCGAACTGGAAGGACTATCGTGATCCGCCGGCCGCGCCCAGCGGCCCCTCGACGAAGGGACTCAGGATGGCACGCGCACAAAAGGAATGGCTCACCGTTCTGTTCATGATGACGGCGTTTGGCTGCCAGAGCACCGGATCGACGGCCGGCCCGCCCGCCGGCGCGCCAGCAAAACCGCCGATCGCGGGCGCGCCACCGCCGCCGGCGGTGCCTGAAGCCGCAGCGGAGCCACCGGCCGAGGCCGCCGAGGCGCGGTCCGACGCCGACGCGGCGATCGACGGCCGCGAAGTCACGTACAGCGCCGACGGCGTCACGATGAAGGGCTACGTCGCCAGCGATCCGAGCGTGAAGGGCAAGCGGCCGGGCATCCTCATCGTCCACGAGTGGTGGGGCCACAACGAATACGTACGCCGTCGCGCCCGCATGCTCGCGAAGCTCGGCTACGTCGCCCTGGCGGTCGACATGTACGGCGACGGCAAGCAGGCCGCGCACCCCGACGACGCCAAGAAGTTCGCCATGGCCGTGTTCGGCAACATGGACGGAGCCGTCAAGCGCTTCGAGGCGGCGCGCAAGCTGCTGGGCGAGCAGCAACAAACCGATCCCGAGAAGATTGCCGCCGTCGGCTACTGCTTCGGCGGCGGCATCGTGCTCACCATGGCGCGCCGCGGCGTGGAGCTCGACGGCGTGGCGAGCTTTCACGGCAGCCTTTCCACCCAGGCTCCGGCCAGGAAGGGCGCCATCAAGGCGAAGCTTCTGATCTTGCACGGCGCCGAGGATAAGCTCGTTCCCGCGGACCAAGTCGAGGCCTTCAAGTCGGAGATGAAGAATGCCGGCGCCGACATGAAGTTCGTCGCCTACCCGGGGGCGAAGCACGCCTTCACCAATCCGGACGCGACGGCCGCAGGGGAAAAATTCAAGCTGCCTGTTGCTTACAACGAGACCGCCGACAAACAGTCCTGGGCGGAGCTCGAGCAGTTTCTCGAGACGCTCTATCCGCGGGAGTAGCGGCTCGCGGGCGCTCCGCGCCTGCTCAGTGCCGCGCCGGCCCCTGCGAAATTTGCGGGACAGCATGGCGCAATCCGGTAGTCCAGGCTATAAGCCTCGCTTCATGAGGTTGCGGTCGGGTCTGCGCCTAGGTCGGCGGCTGAGTCATGGTTGGGTCGTGCTCGCGGCGCTCGCGTGCAGCGCCGGGCCGCCGGGCGGAGGGCGCGATCGCGGCGCGGGCACGGACGGCAGCGGGCAGACCGGCTCGGGCAGCAGCGCCTCGAGTGGCGTGTCGACGGCGGTGGGCAGCGGCGGGCTGCCGCCCATGGTCGATATCGGCAACAGCGGTGGCAGCGGCGGCACTGGGGGCATGATGGAGCCGGAAATCTGTCAGGAGCTCGAGGTCACCACGACGCCCGTCGTCCCTACCGTGCTCGTCCTGGTCGACAATTCGACGAGCATGTTCGAGCCGCGCGAGGAGCTGTGGGACGCGCTGCATTCGTCACTGATGGATCCGGCGACCGGCGTCGTCGCGCAACTGCAAACGTCGATCCGTTTCGGATTCGCGAGCTACAAGGGCTTCAAAGCTGCCAGCGAGACCGACCCCGCTTGCGCCGAGATCACGTCGGTAGCCTATGCGCTCAACAACCATGGCGCGATCGACATGGTCTATACCGACCTCGGCACTCAGTACGATCCCGGCACCGCGTGGGAAACGCCCACGGGCCACGCGGTCACGCGTGTCACCGCTGAGCTGAACGCCTTCACGGCGGATCCGCCGGGCCCCAAGTTCATTCTGCTCGTGACGGACGGCAACCCGAACACCTGCGTCACCATCAACCCCAATTGCGGGCATGATGTCGCCATCAGGGCGGTACAAGAAGCGTACGCGCTGGGCATCCGAACGATTCCGGTCGGCATCGGAGAGATCGTCGTCAGCAACGGCAATGACGGCTGCAACCGAGAGCAGGTTCGTTGCGGCGTCGATCATCTGCAAGACATGGCCAATGCCGGCGCGGGACAACCGGTCATCAACCAGCCGCCCGAGTACGTCTACCAGCCGTGCGTTGCAGACGCGGGCGGTACGCTGACGGCGACGTACTCGGCCACGTCGGGCACCGCACCGTACTACACGGCGGTCAACTCCACGGAGCTCCAGGCCGCTCTCGAGGCGTCGCTGATCAACGTCGTATCGTGCACCTTCGACATGGATGCCGTCGTGACCGGCGATGCATCGCTCGGTCAAGTCACGGTCGCGGGCCAGCCCGTGACGTTCTCCGATCCCAACGGATGGACACTCGAGGAAAACGCGTACCAGGTGACGCTGAACGGCACCGCGTGCGAGCAGTTCCGCGAAGGCAACAACGACGTGCGCATCGCCTTCCCCTGCGACCCCGTAACCGGGGAGCCTGTCGCGACTCCGCGCATTCGCTGAGGGCTTTTCCCCGCAGCGGGTGGCACCGAGCCCGTCGCGTCGAGGCCGCGACATCGACCGAGGCAAGCACGTTTTTTATTGGGGGCGTGTCACCCGAGGCAAACCTCCGAACGCCTGCCACGCTCCCGATGGCTCCGCGTCGAAGACGCAGGCGTACCGGAAATATCGTTTGCTCGCCGTTCGCGACACGATGAGTGATTTGGATTGCGGCCTCTATCGGCGCGACTTTCACGGGCACAACGACTTTCACCGGCGCAATTCACCGGGGCAAATGGTTGGGGGAAAGTCGTTGAGAATACCGGGTTGATTGGTCGAGGGTCGTGCCAAGGGGTGTGCGCCCCCGATTACCAGTCTCCAAGAATACCAGCGCCTTCGAAATGCGCTGCGAACGGCATCGGCGGCTTGTGCGGTGCGCCGAAATACGGTATGAATCCTCTTGGTGCGACTGATAGTTGGTGCGAGTCGCGGCGGTGCGTCGGTGAGCGCTCTACTGCGAACGAATTGTTCGGATCGGAACGGCGCTCGGGCTCGTCGAAGCCAGAGGCCAGAAAGTGGTGGCACGATGCTC
>DASWGX010000018.1:0-3200 GCA_036393455.1 Polyangiaceae bacterium | reverse complement strand
ATGTTCCTGACGCCCGCCGCGGGCAGCCCCTCCACCTTGCGCTTCGCGCTCAAAGTTCCGGGCATCAACGGCGGTGCCGAAGCGCAGATCTCCTATCCGTTCACGTTCCCGCTCGGCGTCTGGACGCACGTCGCCGTCGTGCTCGAAGGCAACCTCGGCACGCTCTACGTGGACGGCGTACCGGTCGCGACCAACCCGAGCATCGTCGCGAATCCGTCCGACATGGGCCCGACCTTCAACAACTGGCTCGGCGAGTCGCAGTACGGCGCCGACCCGACCCTCGACGGCAGCCTCGACGAGTTCGAAGTCTCGTGCCGCGCCTATTCACCCGTCGAAATCGCCGATCGCGCGAGCGCTGGCGGCCCGGTCTGCGGCAACGCGAGCTGCCAGGCCGGAGAGGATTGCGCTTCCTGCCCCGCCGACTGCGGCGCCTGTCCCCCCGTCTGCGGCGACGCCACTTGCGACCCAGGCGAGGACTGCAGCTCCTGTCCCGCCGATTGCGGCGAGTGCGGCGGGCCGTTCATCGACGCGGACTTCAGCGCCGGCGCGGACGGCTTCGTCTACGCCGACGACGCGTTTCGTGGGACGTCGCAACCGGACTACGCCAGCGGCTCCGTCACGTCGGGCGCGCTCCAGGTGAACCTCGGCGGCGTCAACGAGACGGATGTCGTCAACATGTCCGGCGGCTTCAGCCGCAGCTTCACGCTCAGCGCGCCCACCGCCGTGACGTTCAACTTCGGCTACACGCTCAGCATGACGGCGGACTACGAGCCGGACGAGTGCAGCGAAGTGCTCGTGAGCATCGACGGCACGCTGTACGGCTCCGGCGCCGACGACTTCGTCGCGCGGCGTTGCGACGTCGCGGGCGAGAGCGGTATGTTCGTCCGCACCACGCCCGTGCTCCCCGCGGGCACCCACACCATCACGCTCGGCGGCTTCAACACCCAGAAAACGACGGCCAGCGAGCAGACCACGATCCGAATCGACGACGTTCTGCTCGTCGAGGCGGGGTCGGTGCCCCTCCAGCTCTTCTTCGACGACTTCAGCGGCGGTTTGAGCCAGTGGGTCGAGACGGGCGAAGGCGACTGGAACACCGAGGGCCTCCACAGCATGAGCGGCTACCCGGGCCTGGGGTCGGGGTCGCCGGCCGCGCACTCGGACAACTGCGATTCGACCTGTACGATCACGCTCTCGACGCCGATCAACCTGAGCGGCTACACGGCCGCATCGCTCGCCTTCTTGCGCTTCGTCGATAGCGAGCTCGACGCCGGTGAATTCCTGCGCGTCGAGGTCTTCAACGGCACGGCGTGGAGCGTCCTCTTCAACTGGCAGCAGGGCGCCGGGGGCGGCGACGACAACACGTGGCACGCGGAAACGGTCGACCTCGCGCCGTACCTCGGGCTTACGGGCTTCAATCTGCGCTTCGTCACGAGCTCGAGCGCGACCACGGAGCACGTGCACGTCGATGACGTGATAATCGTCGCGCAGTAGCGTCTCGGACACGGCGGGAGCGCGCCCAGCGAAGTTGCCGTCACAGTAGCGCGACGCGCCCGGACCCCCTCCCACCGGCTGCGGTTTCGTTCCAGCGCGTTCCTGTCCGGGTCCCGAGTCCGTCTTTTCCCCCACGGTGGGGACGCGTTCCAAGCTCCCCGCGTCGAAAGTCTTGGTTTTTTTTCGAGCCCGCCCGCTAAACTGCGGCTCGAAACGCGAACGAAACCACTCGCGTCGAAAGGCGCCCGTCACGCCATGACCACCGAACCGCCGCCGCCGTCCCTCGAACCGCCGTCCCCCGCACTGGACGCCCCACCCGTATCGATCGACGCAGCGCGAGTTCCGGCGCTCGATGAGGCGCTTCTTCACCTGGGACCGCACGAAGCGGTCGAGCTTCTCGAGCGTGAATCCGACAAGACGATCGCGACGGTGCTCGCGCGCGAAAATCCGGCGATCGCGGACGAGATTTTGTGGACGTTTCCGGAGGAGCGGAGAAAGCGAATCCTTGCGGCGACGCCACCGGAGCAACGCGAGCAGTGGTCGAGCAATCACGAGTACCCGGAAGACAGCGTCGGTAGGCTCATGGATCAACCGCTCGCGGTTTTGGTCGAGAGTCAGACCGTCGCCGAGGCGATCGAGCGGCTCCGGCCGATCGTGCAGCGAGCGCTCGTGACCTACGGCTGGGTGGTCGACGCGCGCGGAAAGCTGGTCGGCGTGCTGGTGTTTCGTGAGCTGTTGTTCGCCGCGAAGGATCGGCCGCTTTCCGAGCTGATGGTGAAAAATCCGTTCTCGCTAAGACCGGACCTTTCGTTGACGGACGCCATGCGCGAGGCGCTGAAGCGGCACTTTCCGGCATACCCGGTGTGCGATGCTTCGGGCCGGCTGCTCGGGATCGTGCGCGGGCAGACCTTGTTCGAGCAGCAGGCGTTCGAGCTCAGCGCGCAGGCGGGCGCGATGGTGGGCGTCGAAAAAGAGGAGCGGCTCGGGACGCCGTGGCCACGCTGTCTCAAGTTCCGGCATCCGTGGTTACAGCTCAATCTGGTGACGGCGTTCGTCGCCGCCGCGGTCGTCGGGATCTTCCAGAACACGCTCGACGAGCTCGTGGTCTTGGCCGTGTTCTTGCCCGTGCTCGCGGGTCAGTCGGGGAATACGGGCTGTCAGGCGCTGGCGGTCGCGCTGCGCGGGATCACGCTCGGCGACTTGGGAACGGGGCAGGCAAAATCGATGGTGATGAAGGAGGCGTTGCTCGGGTTGCTCAACGGGTTGCTCGTCGGGTTGACCGCGGCGCTCGGGATGTACATTTATTCCCGCTCGCAGGGTAATCCATCGGCGTTTCTGCTCGCGGTCGTGGTGCTGGTGGCGATGGTCGGAGCGTGTGCGGTGAGCGGAATGGCCGGCGCGGTAGTGCCGTTGACGCTGCGGCGGCTCGGAGCGGATCCCGCGACGGCCTCTAGCATCTTTCTCACGACGGCTTCGGACGTCGTGAGCATGGGCCTCTTTCTCGCGCTCGCGACCTGGCTCGTCTTGTGACCGATCAACGGGGAATCACCCGAGCGCCCGGCCTCAGACCGGCCGAGGCATTCACTGCTCCAGCATCTTCTCGAGCGCCGCCGCCATCGCCGGCGAAGGGTCGGCGTGGTGATGAATGACCTTCCATTTTCCGTCGAGCCGCTGGAGCACGTTGGTGCACATCAGTTTTTCACCGCCCC
>DASWGX010000017.1:0-2938 GCA_036393455.1 Polyangiaceae bacterium | reverse complement strand
GAGGTCTCGGGACTGCGGGGAGCCGGGCTATGTGGGGATGGTTTGCGGGCGTCGGCCCGAGGTGTCCCTTCTCCCTTCCGCACCGACTATCAATCAGCGCTACCAGTCGATGTGCGCTTCGCCATTGGCCGACAGAGCGTGCCGAGCACCTGTCCATCGCCGCAGGTGCTCGGCTTTGGGGAAGGCCGCGGGCGCCCCGCAGCTCTACAACGTGCCCGAGCCGTCACGGACCTTCGCCGGCAGAAGGCGCGCGTGCGGGCCTTTGGGGCTACCTGCCCCACGTTGACGTCGCGCTCCCTCCGTTCCACGCTTTCAGCATCGTTCGTGGCGAACCCCCCCGAGCTCCCGATCGTTCCCGAAGACGTCGCCCGTTTTGCCGAAGCGCAAGTGGCCGCAGGTCGCTTCGAGAGCGTGGGCGACGTGTTGCGCTCTGCGGTCGAAGCGCTCGAACGCGAGAAGCTCGTCGCGCTGCGTGATGCGCTCGACCTGGGGATCGCCGAGCTCGATGCCGGGCAAGGGGTGAGGACTTCGCCGAAGGCGCTCATGGACGAAGTCCGCAACGAACTCGGGCTCGACGAGTAACGCCAAACGCCGACATGGCCGACATCATCCGCTCGCCGCGAGCGAAGAAAGACATCCGTGAAGTGCTCGCGATCTCCAAGGATAAGTTCGGCAAGCTCCAAGCTCGGAAGTACAGCGAGCTCATCGAGGCAGCGCTCGAGGCCATCGCCGAGAAACCCGAGCGCGGCAAAGTGCGCATCGAGACGCGGCCGGGCATTGTGAGCTATCACATCAAGCAACCCGGAAGGGACGCTCGGCACATCTTCTTTTACCGCATTGCAGCGGACGGCACCGTCGAGATCGTTCGGCTCTTGCCACGACGCCATGGATTTCGAGCGGCATCTTCCGGAATAGGAGAGATGTGCGCAGCAACGCCCCAGGCAGCGCCCGAACGGGGCGAGCGAACCGGCTCGGCAAGCGGAGCGCGGGATCGAGTGGGGTCGAGAGCTCGCCGCGCTTCTCGCGAGACGACGCGAGCGATGCGGCAAGGCGCGATCCGCGTGCGAGAGCTCGACCTCGTGCTCGAGCGGGCGCCACCCTGAAACGAGCGCGCCGCGCGCCGGAGCGCGGCCCCGGGCAACGCTAAGCACCGCTGCACGGTTCCGCGGCCGCGCCTGCGCGGCCCTGTCTTCCAAACGGCTTGCCACGCACCCGGCGTGTTATCGTGGCGTTTCCCCGAGGGACCGCCGTGGACCGTTCACCGACCCTGGCCGCTTCCGCTGCCGCCTCCGCTGCCGTTTTCGATTACGACGTGTTCGTCAGCCACGCGAGCGAAGACAAGGCCGAGTTCGTCGAGGACCTGGTGCAAGCGCTCACGTCACGCGGTGTTCGCGTCTGGTACGACCGGTTCGAGATCGCGCTCGGCGACGACTTCCGGAAGAAGATGGAGCAGGGGCTCGTCCGCTCGCGCTACGGCCTCGTGGTCGTGAGCGCGAGCTTTCTCGACGCGTCGAAGTATTGGCCCGAGGCGGAGCTCAGTGCGCTCTTCAACCTCGAGGCCGTCACGGGCGAAAAGCGCGTGCTGCCGGTCCTGTTCGGCGTCAGCTGGGAGACCGTCACACTGAAGCTCCCCTTCGTCGCCACGCGCCGCGCGGCGGACGCGAGCCAGGGCGTCGACGCCGTGGCCGAAGAGGTCCTCGGCGTGGTGCGCGCCGTGCGGCCTTCCGGCGTGGTGCGCGCCACGCGGCTTTTCAACGTGCCCGAGCCGTCACAGACCTTCGCCGGCAGAAGGCCCGAGCTCGACGCGCTCGCGGCCGAGCTCACGCGCGGCGACGTGCGGCTCTCGGCGGCCGTCGAAGGCCTGCCCGGGGTCGGCAAGACCGAGCTCGCGCTCAAGCTCGCCGCCGAGCTGGCCGACGCGGGCCATTTCCCTGGCGGCATCTTCTGGTTTGCCACCGAAACGCCCGAGCTCATGACGGCCTGGTCGAGCGACAGCGTCGCGGGCGCGATGGGCGTTTCCGGCGCCACTGCCGCCGAGCGCGCGCAGAACGCCGTCAACACTCTGAGCCGCCGCGCGGCGCCCGTGCTCATCATCCTCGACAACGTCGAAACCTGGACCGAGGCCGAAAAGCCCCATCCCTTGCCGAACGGCGTCCACATCAAGCTCCTCGTCACCACGCGCCGCCACCGCCTCGGCGGCTCGCGCTTCCGCGCCTTTCCGCTGAGCTTTCTCCGCGACGCCGAAGCGCGCGAGCTTCTCACCCGGGTTGCCGGCACGCGCACCGCTCGAAGCCCCGGCTTCGACGAGCTCCTTCTCGAGCTCGGCGGCCACGCGCTGGCCGTCGAACTCGCGGGGGCGTACCTTGCCGAATACCCCGAGACCACACCGGTCGAGTACCTGAGCGCGCTCCGCCGCGGCGCGGACCTCGACGCGAAGAGCGCCGAGCACACCCGCTACGAGCGCACCGTCGACCAGGCCTTCACTCTGCTCTGGCAGCGCCTCGACGAACGCGTGCGGCGCTGGTGGCAGCTTGCCGCCTGCTTTGCGCCCGAGCCGGTGAGCCTTCCCCTCTCGGAGGCCGCCGGCCTCGACGCCGATGCCCGGCGCGAGCTTCGCCGCCACCACCTGATCGAAGACGACGGCGACGCCGCGCACGCCTGGCGCATGCACCGCCTCACGCGCGCCTTCGGCCGGCGAAGCGGCGACGCCGCGTCGCGGAGCGCGGCCCTCGAAGCGTTCCTGTCCGGCGCGCTGCGCCGCGCCGAGGGCATCGACCTTGCCGCGGGCTATCGCATCTACGCGCTGGATCGCGCGCACTTCGACGCCGCGGTCGAGCTCGTCGAGGAGCGGCCGTACTCCGAGCAGTCGGCGGAGCTCCTCGGGCAAGTCGCAACGGCGCTCCAGTCGATGGGGGAGCTCCGGCGTTCGCGCGTGCTC
>DASWGX010000016.1:0-5140 GCA_036393455.1 Polyangiaceae bacterium | reverse complement strand
ACGCGCTTTCATGCTGCCCCCAGTTTCGACGAAGAGCCGATTTTTCTCTGTCTAGAAGGACCAACTGACGTTGAGTTTTTTCGCCGAATCACGCCAATCCTGCGTGCAAGCGACGCGTCATTACCGGACATCGGGAATGATCCCCGCA
Organism: Polyangiaceae bacterium; assembly: GCA_036393455.1. Classification (GTDB taxonomy): domain Bacteria; phylum Myxococcota_A; class Polyangia; order Polyangiales; family Polyangiaceae; genus DASWGX01. The sequence goes on along the minus strand of DASWGX010000016.1, from coordinate 4,992 downwards.
TTGCACCGTTCCCGCTAGGCGGAAACACACTAAAGGACTGGGTCAACAAGCGGTACCTTCGCGAATTAGGGAAACCGGAAGTTCACATTTATGACAGCGATGTAAAGTACAAGGACGCCTGCGCTAGCGTAAATGCACGGGAAGACGGTTCGTGGGCATGTCAGACGTCAAAGCGGGAGATCGAGAACTACCTTCATGCAGAGGCGATCGCCGAAGTCTTTGGAGTGTCTATCGCGGTCACTGACACCTCCGACGTGGAGCAGGATCTCGCGACTGCCCTGGGTGGGCAGACTCGCTTCAAAAGGCGCCCACTCAAGAGGGTTCTAACTGAGGATGTCACACCCAAAATGACGATCGCCGGGCTCAAGAGTCGCGGTGGCTATGCTGAGATCGTCGACTGGTATCGGCGCATCGGAACAATGTTATAGATTCTGCTGCATGACGCGCGGATCCGTGAAGCGTGGAGCACTAAGGGCGGCGATCCGTTTCTCGATTCGGCGTAGCGTTGCCACAAATGCACCAAAGCCCCGCCGACCCAAAAGGCCGACGGGGCTTCGTTCGAAGCGCCAAGCGCGCCTTCCCGTCCCGGTACGCCGGCACGGCCTCGACGCGCCTGGCGCGCTGGGCGCGCTGAGCGTCGTACTTGGCCCAGAACGCCCGCGCGCGTTCGCACTCCGCCGCGCCGTGCTTGCGTGCTCGAGCGTCGATGTCTTCGAGGTACCTCGCGACGGCGGGACTGGACGGCTCGTCGCCGTCTTCGTCCGCGAGAAGCGGGACCTTGGCCACGCACGTCGAGCGGCGCGATCACGTCGAGGGTATGTGGACGCCGCGATTTGCTTGCTTCGATGGCAACGGCGCGGACGAATTCGGCGAATTGCTCCGACGTGATTCGCAGCACGCGCGTCGTCGGTTTTGGCTTCGGTCGACTGCGGGCTTTTCGCCGTTTCTTCGGGCGCCGCAAGGGGCGATCGGGGATGAGGTGGATCACGCTGCACCGTCCAGCGAACGCAGATATCGTTCGATTTCGGCGCGTGGGAACAGCGCGGGGCTTGCCCCTGCCTCGACGTGGCGGCGTGCTCGAATGCGACCGGCGACAACTAGGCGGCGCAGATTTCTCCGTGACATGCGCAGCGCTGCCGCGGTTTCGTCGCTTGTCGCAAGGGCTGGCAAGTCGGCAACGACGTCGCGAACCCAATCGGCTTGGACGTTGTTCTCGTCTTTGGTTTTGGTTACGGACATTGGCGGGAACTCCCGATTTCTTGGAAGCACTTGCCGCTCTGCTCGTCCGTCCAAACTTGGTTGGCGCCGCTTGGCTGGCGGCCACCTATTCTTGCCTGCCCTCGAGAGGCGGGTTCACGGGCTTTGCTTCGCTATGTGGTGCTCGGTTGATCTGTTAGTGATTTCTCCGTTAGCTCGATGAGCCGTCGCTGTATTTCGATCTGGTGCTCGAGAGCGGCCGCGGCCTCAGGGCCGAGTTGCGCAACCACCCTCGGCGCGCGACGCTCGAAGGCTCGATTCATTTCGTGGCGCATCATTGCGTCGGTGCGACGCGTGCGGTGCGGCGCTCGTTCGTGCCGTTGCCCGTCGCGGCCGTGCTTCGTGCACGGCTGGCCAATGGCAGCCTTACGCTCGCGGCAGGGGACGGAAAGCGACATGCCTAGGCGATACACGGCGAAGCGGGCCTGTCCACGTCGGGGGATCGTACCCCCCATTCTCCGCGGGAAAGAGGCCTACTTTCGAGCTCGTGGTGCCAACCGCGCCGGCATCAGCTCGCCTTGGCCTTCAGCGGGCGAATGTCGCGAAGGCTGCCGGTCACTTCGAGCTCGGCGCGGCGTAGGTCGTAGCTGGTTTGCAGGTTCAGCCAGAATTGCGCCGTCGTACCTTTGAAAAACCGCTCCAGGCGGAGTGCCGTCTCCGGCGTGAGCGCGCGGGTTGCGTTCAGGATGCCAGTGATCCGGTTGGGGGGAACATGCAAGGCTGTCGCCAGAGCATTGGCGGACATTCCGAGCTCTTCGAGTTGCTCGCGCAGCACTTCACCGGGAGGAATGGGGCGCATCTTGTGCCTGGTCATGTTCGAGTTCCTTTCAGTGGTAGTCGACGATCTCGACGTCAAACGCATCGCCTTCGTTCCAGACGAAGCAGACGCGCCATTGGTCGTTGATCCGAATGGAATGTTGGCCCCGCCGATCGCCGCGAAGCGCTTCGAGACGGTTGCCAGGGAGCGCTCCGAGGTCTTCGAGGGTTGTCGCCGCGTCAAGAATCGCGAGCTTTCGTTCCGCTCGCTCCCGAAACCCCTCGAATGCCGGTACGCGCCGGCCGTTCCAGAGGGCTTCGGTCCTCTTGTCGGCGAAGGACAGAATCATCGTTGCTGGAAACTAGCAACCTTTACGTACTACGTCAAACGTAAAAGCGGGCCGCTCGCGTTTCCCGGGGTGCAGATTTCGCGGCGCCGATCCCCTCAACAACCCGCGCCATCTGATCTTCCATCTGCATCGCCGCTTCGAGCGTCCGCGCCTCGCGCGGGATGCCGCGCACTACATCGACGTAGTGCCCTTCGGCTACCGCGACGCTGTGCCCCAATTGCTTGGCCGAGCGGTACGCCGAAGCCGCGCCGAAAATGCCGGGGGCATTGGTCAGGTAGCACCCGCACGACCGCCGGAACGCCTGCCAGGTCGAGCCCGCTGGCGCGCCGTACTCCGCGCGGAGGCGTCGGAGAGCTGTCCGCGCCTCGCCCGACGTCAACCCGAAGACGCGCCCCTTGTCGCCGGAGCGGCGGTGCATCGCCGCGAGCGTGGCCTGGAGAGCCGGAGATATCTCGAGGTCGATCACGCCGGTGCGCTTCGTGGCGCTCCCGGCGCGGGGGACGATCTCTCCGGCTGGGCTCTCGCCTTCGATCGGTCGCCCCTCGCCGTCGAGCGCACCGAGATCCACGTCGCTCCAATCGAGGCCAAGCAAGTTGACCGAAGCGAAGCCCCGTGATCAGCGCCGTCGCGATGACCGGCGCGATGGGCTCGTAGCGCGGCGTGGTGCCCGGCTCGCGCCGCCCGGCGTGCTCCTCGCGCGTGGCGGTGAAGGTCTCGGCATCGTGCCGTAGCGCGGCGTCGAGGAGCTCCTGAAGCTCGGCGGGCTTGAGGTAGTGGATTCGTTTCGGCGCGGCCTTGAGCTTCTTCAGGCCGTCGCTGAGCTCGTCGGACGTAAGCCGGGGGAGTAGCCCGAGGCGCCGGAGGTAGGTGAGGACCGTTCCGATCGCTCGAAGGTCGCAATTGACGGCGGCCGGCGCGCGGGGTTCTTCAGTCGCGCGCATCTTCCCGCGCTTGGCGCCTTTGGCTTTGACGCGCTTGGGCTCCTTCACGAGCTCCGCGCGAAACACTCGGTAACTCGGCTGCCGCTGTCGATCACAGCCGCCCGAACGCATCGAGCCTCCTCCGTGAGCACCGCCGCACCAAGAGCAGGAATACGACCAGCGCACCGAGCGCGTCCCGCTGCCGGCGTTCGGGCGCCGCTGCCGCCATCGCGCAGCCGCCGCGGGCGCGCAGGGTGGGCTCGGGCTCGTCTTCCGGCGGTTGTTCCTCGGTGATGCAGGAGCCGTCCGCTGCATAGCGGAGGGCCGGGGCGGAGCTCCTCAGGGTGCCCTGGTCGAGCGGTGTCTCGTAGTTGCTGGTGTTGCGCAGGTCGTGATGAGTGCTCTCCCAGGCGACGACGCCGTCCGCCGCCGGCCCGGCCGTCGACCAGGCGAAGACCCAGCCGTTGTGCGTTGCGACGACGACGTCGAGGCGCCCATCGCCGTCGATGTCGCCGACGGCGGGCGCCCCGACGACCCACTGGCCAGTCTGCTTCGGCCAACCCGGTGCCGGCCTGCCGCAGGCGTCGAGGGCGTGGACTCGGTACCCGGCGCTTCCGACGATGGCTTCTGGATAGCCGTCGCCGGTGATGTCCGCGACGGCCGGCGCGCTGAGCTCCGGGGTGTCTTCGAGCACCGAAGGGCTGGTCGGCACGATCGCGCCGGTTCGACCGTTGTACATCGCGATGACGTGCCGTCCGCGCTCGGCGCGGGGCAGGACTTTGCCGACGCTGTCCATGAGCCGCGCCTCGGCCCCGGCGCCGACGATGTCGGCGAAGCCGTCCTGATCGAGATCGCCGGCTGCCGCTTGGAAGTTGGAAAGGCCGATCGGTCCGCGGAGCGCGGCCGACGCCGCGACGCCAATCTGATCGGGAGCGAATGCCGCGATCGGCATTGCGGGGTCGTCTTCTGTCGCTTCCTCTTCGGCGGGGTCGGGAAGCGCGCCGCTCGGTCGTGCTCCGGCTTCGGCTTGGGTCCCCGGATTCGCCGGCAGCGCCCAGAGCACGCCGCCGTTGCCGTGAACCACGGCGTCGACGCGTCCGTCGGCGTCCACGTCGGCGGCCAGCGGTGTCGGTGCCGCGCCTTCGCCGATGAGCGGTTCCAGGCTGCGCGTTTCGACGCTCACGGGCCAGTTACCGAGGGGCTTGCCGTCGAGGGTCCGGAGCAGGGTGAATGCGCCCAGCGCCTCCGAGCTGTCGAGCTGTTGCGCGCCTCCGATGAGAAGTTCTGCTCGTCCGTCTCCGTCGAAGTCGCCCACCGCCGGGCTCGTCGTCAGCGGGCGGGGACGCGCGCTTTCATGATGCACGCGATGTGGCCAACCTTCGACGATGTCTCCGTTCACCTCGAAGGCGTGGAGATAGCCGTCGAGTCCTGCCTGGACGATTTCGAGCCTGGAGTCGGCGTCGATGTCGGCGATCACGGGGCTTGCCAGCGCGCCGCGGGCGATGCGGCTGCGGGCGCTCGAACAGCGCTCCGCATCCGCGTCCGGAGCGTCGCAGGGAAGCACCTCGGGCAACGTGACGGGCCAGCCCTCGATCGGGTTTCCGTCGTTGGAAAAGGCGTGAACCACTCCGTCCACGGTCGCGATCACGATATCGAGAGCGCCGTCCCCATCCAGGTCGGAAAGCGCGGGCGCTCCGAAGATGCCCTGG
>DASWGX010000015.1:0-12394 GCA_036393455.1 Polyangiaceae bacterium | reverse complement strand
GGCGGCGCCGCCGGAGCAGCGCTTCCCCGAGGCGCAACGCTCCGCCGGCGACCACGACCCCCGCCGGTGCCGCCAATACGAGCGCCCAAAAGCCGCTCTCGTCGGCGAGGTGCCCCGGCTCCTCCTGCGCCGGCCCGAGCTTCTGCCTTACCGCGAGCGTGAGCTCGTCGTGGTTGCGATCTTTCTTGGGGATGGCCTTGCGGTTGGGGTTCGACGTTACGCTCACCTTGCCGAGTTCCGCCCGCACGACGCCGTAGCGCCGCGCGCTCGGATCGAAGAACGGCAGCGTAACCGCGCCGAGCTCGACCTCTCCAGACTTTTCGATGCGCACGACGTAGTTGAACTTGCGCGTGCCCTTCACGATACCAGACTGCGCCGACACGTCCGACGAGAGCGTGGGCTTGAGCCACTCGACGTCGGTCTGCTGAGGCACCCGCACGTCGAGCGGCACGTTGCCTGTTCCCGAAAGCTCGACGAACACCGATACGGCGTCTCCTTGAGTAACCTTGCGCGGCTCGACCGTCGCGGAAAGCTCGTAGTCGCCTACGTCGCCGAGCGCGTAGCCTGGCGGGCGTCCCTGGAGCGGCGGCTCCGTTACGATCACGTCGACCTCCTCGCCCTGCCGCGTGATGGGCTGCCCCGGTTTGCTGCTTCGGTAGCGCCGCCCGTCGAAGGCCATCTTCATCCCGCCCACCGAAAGCGCGCCGGCCTTGATCGGAAATAGCGCGAGCTCCCGCACTTTGACGGCGAACCAGGTGCGCTCTTCGATCGGCACGCGGAACATCTGCTCGCCCGACGAGTTCTCGACCACTGGATAGGCGATGAAATCCGCGCGTTGCGGCTCGCTCGGATTGGCCTCGCGGAAGGGGCCGAACGCACCATAAGCGAAGAGGGAAAGCGTGACTTGCTCGCCCACGACGACGCGTTGCGGTCGTACGACCGTGCGCAGGAACGCCACGGGATCGGGCGCGCGCTCGACCCGCAGCTCTTCGGGGAACGGCGGGAGCGAGGGCTCGGCGTCGGGCGCGTCGTTCAAGAGATCGTCGAGCAGGCCGCCGAACGGACGGTTCGGCCTTCCCAGAATATCGAACGGGTCGTCGAAGGGATCGAACGGTAGGCCACGGCGCCGCTGCCCTCTCGGTGCGCCGGACCCGCCGTGCCCTTGGGGCACGACCTCGACCGTCACGCTCTTGCCTTGCACCGTCTTCCCCCCGACTTCGACACTCGGAGGACCGATTTGGAAAGTGCCGGCCCTCGATGGCATCAGCGTCCAGCTCGCCGTCAGGCCTCGCGTATGCTCGATGCGGCCGCCGACGATCGTCACCTGCTGGCTCGAGGAAACATTGGGCCCGCGCGCGCCCATGCCCCCCGGCACGCGCAGGCGGGGGTTCGCCGGTGCCTCGGCGCCGGCCATCGCGGTCAGCTGAAAGACGAACGTTTCTCCGACCTCGACGCGACGCGAGCTCGTATCGCTTTGCAGTTGCGCGTTCTGCGCCGCCGCGGGGCGCGTCGTCGCGACGACGGGAACCGCCAAGGCCACGAGCAGGATCGGCCGCGAGCTCACTTGTCCTCCATGATCGCCCGCCGGCCCGCCAGCGAACGATTCTTCGCTTCTTGTTCCTGGAGTGTGGGGGCCTGTTCCAACATGTCGAGCATACGCTCGTCCTGGCTTTCGTTCGGCGCGGACGGCGGAGGTCTGCCCGCGTCCGGAGCGGGCTCGTTCTCGGGGGGCGCTTCCTTTTGCGACGAACCGTCGCCGCCGTCATCCCCCCCCGCGTCTTTCGAGTCGTCCTGGCCTTCTGCGTCGGATCCGGCGTCGTCACCGGCGGCGTCGTTCCCGCCGTCGGGCTCCTCGGACCCCGAGTCGTCGCCGGCGTCCGGGTCGGGCTCGGCGTCCGGGCCGGCATCCGGAGGCGAGGCGTCCGGTTCGTCCTCGATCCGCCGCAACGCGACGGCGCGGTTGTGCGCGGCGTCGCGCCCGATCGGATCCCCGGCGTCGACCGGCATGCCCGGAATCAACCGCAACGCCTGATCGTACACGTCGACCGCGGCGCGATAGTCCGAGCGAAGGAACTCGAGATTGCCGACCAAGTAAAAGGCGCGAGCCCTGAGCTCGACGGGCAGCGTCGCGTCGCCAGCAATCAGCCGTACGATGCGAAGCGCGCACTCGACTTGATCGCGACGATTCGCGTCGTTGGCCACCTGTTCCGGCGTGGCACCCGCGTCCCCGAGGCGCGGCGGATCCCCGAAGCGCTGTCCGAACTGCTCGGCGATGCGAAACAAACCGAGCCCGAGATCGAAGCCCGCGTTCGGAAGTTCCGCGACCTGCTCCGGCGTTCCGATATTGCCTGCCTCGCAGCGGCCGGTAGACAGATAGTTGGAAAGCATGTCGACCGCCGCCGCCGCGTCGCCCGCGTCGAGCGCCGCGATCGCTTCATCGACCGGCGGCGCGTAGCGCGTGAACGGTCGCGACGGTTCTTCGCAACCGAACAGTGCGACGACGAACCAGGCCAGCGCGGAGAGCGTCGTTTTCTTGACGGAGCGCGCAGCGCGGCGCCGCCGTTGCTTCGCGGGCGGGGGCGCCGCAAGCTCGAGGGGCGTCTTGCGACGCCGCGCTTCGGGAACGAAGGTCTCCACGATCAAGAGCAAGAGCGCGAGGCCGAGCGGGTACATGTAGACGTCCGCGTAGACCGTCTCGACGCGCTCCGACAATTCCTCGCTCATGAGCTCTTTGAGGCGCGACGCGACCAGGTCGATACCGGTCGAGCCGCGCTTGGCTCGAACCACGAAACCCCCGGTAATTTCGGCGATCGAGGTGAGTTGCGCCTCGCCTTCGGCGCTGAGCGACGTCGTGAGCGGCGCGCCGGACGCGTCCGTCCTCCATTCGATCACCCTGCCGGAGTCGTCGACTTCGGGAATCGGCTCGGGGGTGCGCCCGCCGATCTGCACCACGAAAATCGTGATCTGATCGGCTTGCGCCGCGCGCGCGGACGCCACGGGGTCGCCCTCGAGATCCTCGCCGTCCGTAATCAGCACCACCACGCGCCGGTGCTTGTCGGAAAGCGGATCGCGGCGCAGCAACTCGCGCCCGGCTTCGAGAGCGCGCCCGATCGCCGTCCCGCCCACCGGCATGTCGTTCGGCGCGAGCTGCCGCAAGAACTGAGCGATCGCGGCACCGTCGCTCGTGAGCGGAAAGCTCATCGGTTCTCCCGCGAAGGCTACCGCCGCGAAGCGCGCGCCCGGCAACTGTCCGATCAGGCGCCCTACCTCGGCTTTGGCGCGCGCGATGCGCGACGGCGTGATGTCGCGCGCGTGCATGCTCTTCGAGTAGTCGAGCACAAGCACGACGTCCAAATTGGTGGCGGGGATGAGGCGCGTGCCCTGGCCGTATTGAGGCTGCGACAGCGCGAGGAACGCGAACGCAACGCCGATCACCATCAGAGAACCCTTGATCACGCGCCGAGCGCCCGCTCGTGCGGTGACCAGAGCCTCGACGCACGGCTCTTCGCCGAAACGTTTCAACGCGCGCACCAGGCGCACGCCGCCCAACACGAGCAACGCGGCGACGAGCAACGAGAACGCCATACCGAACAGCCACTCCCCGGCCGCGAACTTCACGGGAACCTCCGGAGCAGTGTGGCCCGGGTCAAAACGTCGAGCGCGAGCAGCAAAACGCCCGGCAACAGCAGAAAGCCGAACAAATCCTGGAAGCTCGCGACGCTCGCCTCGAACTGGGTTTTTTCGAGCTTGTCGAGCACGTCGTGGAAGCTCGCTTGTAGCGCGGTCGCATCGGTCGCCACGTACGTGGCCCCACCGGTCTTGGCGGCGAGCTGCTTCAAGAGCTCGGGGTTGGTCGGGTACGGCACCGATACGTAGCGCGGCTGTCCGAACAGATCGAACCCGTCGTGCACCTCGGCCGCCTCCCCTTCCCCGATTTGGATGGTGTAGAGCTTGGCGCCGACCGTCGTCGCAAGGTGCGCCGCATACTCCGGTGAGATACGTCCCCCCTTGTTGTCGCCGTCGGTGAGCAAGATGACAGCCTTGCTGGTGGCGCTGCTGCGACGCAGTCGCGCCACGGCCACGCCGACCGCGTCGCCGATGGCCGTCGCGGTCGGATCGATGAGCTTGAGCTCCATGCGCGACACCATGAGATCCAGCAGCGCATAGTCGAGCGTCGGCGGTGAAAGAACGTAGGCGCTCGCGCCGAACACGACCACGCCGATGCGGTCGGTCTTACGCCGCGAGATGAAGTCGCGAATCACGGCTTTGGCAGCATCGAGCCGCGTCGGACGCAAGCCGCGCGGACGCGCACCGACGTAGCGTTTCAGATCCTCGGGAACGTTGTCCATCACCGCTTGCATCGATCCCGAAAGGTCCAGGACGACGACGATGTCTATGCCTTCCTCGTCCGCGACTTGCGGCGTGCGCGTATCGACGGGGCGCGCCAGCGCGAGGATGAGCAGGCTCAAGCTCGCGGCGCGCAAGGCGCCTGGAGCGTCGCGGAACCACACGCGAGCCCCGACTGGCCCGTAGGGCAAGGGGCCGACGGTGCCCAGGCGCAGGCGCGGCAATCGCCGATCTTCGCCGAAGGTGGCGCGCCAGAGCACGAACGGCACCAGAACGAGCAGGCCGAGCGCCCACGGGTATTCCCAGCGCGCGGCCAGCAGCTCTTCGCCCCGCATCAGCATTGGATAGGCGAAGCCCGTAGCCGTCGCGGCGACGGCGATCCCGAACAGCACGAGGACGCGCAGGAGTGTGCGCATCCGCGCTTTCCTCGCGCGCTCTCGCTCGGCCGCGCCCGGCGTGAGGCTCGGCACGGCAACGTTCACGTCCCACCTCCCTCGGCGGCGTCTGCCGTTTCCGAAATCTCCTCGGCGGGCTCCGGGGCTGGAATGGTGCGGCGCACGACTTCCTCCGCCAGCATGTCGGCTTGCTCGCACGCGGTGACGGACGGCGTGACACGCGCGAACTTCACCAGATCGGCTTCCCGCAGGAAGCCTTCGATCTGCGAGAGCACGGCGATGGGCGGCTCCACGGCGCGCAAGGTGGCGAGTACCTCGCGCGTCGTCGATTCGAGCCCGTCGAAGCCATAGCGGCCGCCGAGGTACTTGCGCACGGTATCCGAAAGCCGATCGAAGTGCTCGCCGTAGCGCTCCTTTTCGATCAGCCGGGCTTGCCGCAGATCGAAAAGCTCTTCGAGCGCTACCTCCCACGGCGGTCGCGGCGGCGGCGGGGGCGGCCCCTTCTTCGGTCGACGCCGCAGGCGACTGATGAGCCACGCCAGCAGCGCGCCCACCACGAGCGCCACCAGCGCCCCGACGGCGACCTGTTTCGCGAGCAGCCATTCCTCGCGCTGTCGCCGAGGCGGCGGGTTTTCGAGCGGACTCGGATCCGGGTCGTTCGCGATCGGATCTTCGACGACGATCTCGTGGGGTCGCGTGCACAGCGTCACGATCTGCCCGCTGGCGCGTGAAACGGCGATCGGAAGCGGCGGCAGAGTGAGCGTATGGCGGCCGGCCTCCGGCGGCAGCGGTACGAGCGGAATCGTGAGCGTCGTCTTGACCTGGTCGCCCGACGGCTCGCTCTCGAGCGTCGGCGCCACACCGCCGTCTGGATCGGGCACGATGAAGTGTTGCTTCTCGAGCTTGGCGAGTCCGCCCGGCGCGGCGCCGAGCGTGAGCCCGCCGGGAAGCACCGATTCGCCTTTACCGTGCTCGACGACGACGGTGAGCGTCACGGCATGCCCGCTGGTTCCGCGCTTTTCGAAGCGATCGCTCAAGCGCGGCGGAGGTTTGCCCTCGGGAACGCGTTCGACGCAGGTGCCGTAGCCGGGCGGCGCGCCGGCGACGGAGGCGGCGGACGGCACCACGGGCGGCGGCGGCGCGGGCGCGCCGGCATCGGGATAGACGGCCGCATCGGGCTCGGCAGCGGCGTCGGGCTGAGCTTCGACGCGCCCCGTGCCGAGAGCGTAGCAGGCGATACCCGCCGCGGTGACTCCCCAACGAAATGCGAGGTTCATCGGCGAACCCTGCGCGCGCGGCGCGCGAACAGGTCGCGCAGGGGGCCGATGTACGGCCGATCGGTTCGCACGACGCAGTGGTCGAGGCCGAGCTTGCGGAACAGGCGGACGTGGCTCTGCCGCTGTTCGCGCATACGCCGCTGGTAATGAGCGCGCACGCGTGAGCTCGAGGTGTCGACCAGTATGCTCGCACCCGACTCGAGGTCTTCGAAGGCCGCCAGGCCGACGTCGGGCAGCGTTTCGTCCCGCGGATCGACCAGCATGACCGGGATGACGTCGTGGCGCGCCGCCGCGAGCGACAAAGTGCGCTCGTAGCTCGTAGCGTAGAAGTCGCTGAGCAAGAACGCCACGCTGCGACGGCGCGCGACGTGCGACAGTGTCTCCAGGGCGACATTCAGATCGGTGCCGGTGCGGCGTGGTTCCGCGCCGAGGATCTCCCGCACCACCCGCATTACGTGCTTTTGCCCCTTCTTCGGCGGCACCAGCTTCTCTACTTCGTCGGTGCAGAGCAAGAGACCCACGCGGTCGTTGTGCTTGATGGCGCTGAACGCGCACAGTGCCGCCACTTCGGCCGCGAGCCGCGCCTTGCTGGACTGCACGGTGCCGAACTGCTCGCTGGCCGAGAGATCCACGAGCAACATCACGGTCATTTCGCGCTCTTCGACGAAGACCTTGACGTAGGCTTCGCTCATGCGCGCGCTCACGTTCCAGTCGATCAAGCGAACGTCGTCCCCGGGTTGGTACTGGCGCACCTCGCGAAAGGCGAGGCCCTGACCCTTGAAGACGGAAGTGTAGTTGCCCGAAAGCTGCTCGGTAGCGAGCCGATTCGTCGTTATTTCGATCTTCCGAAGCGCCTTGAGCAGCTCCTTGGGAATCACGGCTGCCTCGCTTCAGGGCACTTCCACGACCTCGAACACACGCCGCACGATGTCTTCGGCCGTTACCTCTTCCGCTTCGGCTTCGTAGCTGAGGACTATCCTGTGCCGCAGCACGTCCGGGCCGATGGCCTTGACGTCTTCGGGCGTCACGTAGCCCCGGTGCCGCAGGAACGCGTGCGCCCTGGCCGCCAAATTCAGAGCGATGCTGGCCCGAGGGCTCGCGCCGTATTCGATCAGCGGCGCGAGGTCCTTCATGCCCTTCTTGTCCGGCTCTCGCGTCGAGAAGACGACGTCCACGATGTAGTCCTTGACGCGATCGTCGACGTATACGTCACGCACGACCTTGCGGGCCAAGAGCAGACGTTCCGGGCTCGTGCAAGGGTTCGCCCTGACGGCAACGGCGCTCGTCATGCGATCCATCACCGCGCGCTCCTCCTCACGCGAAGGGTAGCGGACCTTGACCATCAGCATGAAGCGATCGACCTGCGCCTCCGGCAAGGGGTACGTGCCTTCCTGCTCGATCGGGTTTTGGGTCGCGAGCACGACGAACGGATCGGGCAGCGGGTAGCTGCGGTCGCCGATCGTAACCTGATGCTCTTGCATCGCCTCGAGCAGCGCGCTCTGTACCTTCGCGGGAGCGCGATTGATTTCGTCCGCGAGCACGAGGTTCGCAAAAATGGGACCGAGGCGGCTCTTGAACTCTCCGGTCTTCTGATCGTAGATGACGGTGCCGATCAGGTCCGCCGGAAGCAGGTCGGGAGTGAACTGCACGCGCGCGAACTTGGCGGAGATCGCATCGCAGGTGGTGCGGACGGTCAGCGTCTTTGCCAGGCCCGGAACGCCCTCCAGCAGCACGTGGCCACCCGCCAACAGCCCCACCAAGATACGCTCGACCATGTAGATCTGTCCGACGATGACCTTGGATATCTCGGCCATGAGATCGTCGATGAAGGCGCTTTCCTTCGCGACGACTTCATTGAGTGCCCGAACGTCCTGCATTCATTCGCTCCGTGCGCGGCTCGGGGGCCGTATAGCGCGACTTTTCGCCATGGGACAATCCCGCCCGCGGGGATATTCCCGAAACGGCGCGCCCCTCGCGTTCGCCGCCGCCCTCAGAGACGAAACTCGATGTCCGCCGCTCTGCTCACGGCTTGCGCGACGGCCGCGGCCACTTGCTCTATTTCGGCGATCGCCGAGACCCGCACCAGCTGATCGCCCGGAACGAAGCTCTCGGCGGCCCGATACGCGGCGGCGAGGCGTTCCTGCAGCGCCCGTTCCTCGAACAAGTCGGCCGGCGCGCCGCGCAGCTCCCGCCGCTTTTCCGCCGCCTCGGGTGCCACCTCGAGTACCACGGTGAGATCAGGACGGCGGGCCTGCGCGTTGAGCCCGCGGACCCATTCGAGCGCCGCGGCCGGGTCCGGCGCCGTGAGTGATTGGTAAATCAGGCTCGAAAGATCGTAGCGGTCGGACACCACCACCGAGCCCGCCTCGAGCGCAGGAACGATCACGGAACCGGCGTGATCGAGACGGTCGGCCGCGAAAAGCAGCGCCAGCGAAGACCACTCGAGCCGCCGCTCGGCGCCGTCCAGCTCCGGATCCCACCGCGATTGCAGAGCCCGGCGAATCAGTCGGCCGATCGGGCCTCTGCTCGGCTCCGCCGTGTAGAGCGCTCGCCGCTCATTTCGTTGCAGAGCCTCGACGAGGAGCTTGGCTTGCGTCGTCGTGCCGCTTCCGTCGATGCCCTCGAGGACGATGAATAGCCCCTGCGCGCTCATGCGATACCCGCCGTCGTGCGAAGGGGCGCCTGCTCTTCCCCCAGAACCACGTTGTCGATGAGCCGCGTCGTGCCGGCGCGAGCGGCGATCGCCAGGAGCACGCGCTCGGCGACCCGCGACTCGGCCCCGACCGGCGTCAGATGTTCGGGATCGACCAGCTCCACGTACTCGACGTCGAGCGCGGCGTCGGTCAAGGGCGAGCGCGCCGCTCCGAGGAGCCGGGCCGCGTGCCGCTCCCCGGCAACGTGCAAGGCAACGGCACGCGACAGCGCGCGCGGGATGGCGCGCGCTTGCTCGCGTTCCGCGGAGCTGAGGTAGCCGTTGCGAGTGCTCAAGGCGAGACCGTCGTCGTCCCGAACGGTGGGAGCCCCGTCCACCTCGACCGGCATCAAGAGATCCTTCGCCATCCGCTCGATCAACTTGAGCTGCTGATAGTCCTTGCGACCGAAGACGGCCAGACACGGCCCCGCCACGTTGAAAAGCTTGCAGACGATGCTCGCGACACCCTCGAAATGACCAGGTCTCGAGCGACCGCACAGCCCTCGCTCGAGACTCGCGACGCGCACGCGCGTGGCCTCGCCCGGCGGGTACATTTCTTCCTTGGCCGGCGAGAAAACCAGGTCCACTCCGGCGTCTTCGCAGCTTCGAAGATCGGCGTCGAGATCGCGCGGATAGCGTGCGAAATCCTCGCCCGGAGAAAACTGCGTCGGGTTCACGAAGAGCGTCACCGCGACGCTGTCGGCACGAGCACGCGCCTGCGCGACCAAGCTCAGATGCCCCGCGTGGAGCGCGCCCATCGTAGGCACGAGGCCGAGCCTTCGCCCCGCCGCGCGAACGCGCTCGCAGGCGTCACGAAACTCGGCGACCGTGGTGTAGAGGGAGGGGGCCACGCTTCACTCGCTGGCGGGGCCGTAGGGCGGCGCGGCCGGGCTCACCACCTCGCGCGCTCCGGTGGGCTCCCCGAGCCGCTTCGACTCGGCCATGCCGAAGCAGTGCTCATCACCGGGGAAGTCGCCCGACTGCACTTGCTTGACGTACTCGGCGGTAGCCCGCTCCACGGCGTCGCCGAGCTCCGCGAAGCGCTTCACGAACTTGGGTTTCACGTCTCGGTACATACCTAGAAAGTCGTAACAGACGAGCACCTGGCCGTCGCAATGTTGGCCCGCGCCGATGCCAATCGTCGGAACGCCGACACTCGCCGTGATGCGCCGTCCGAGGTCCGCCGGTAGGCCCTCCAGCACGATCGCGTACGCGCCTGCTTGCTCCAAAGCCTGCGCGTCCTCGAGCACGCTCGCCGCCGCTGCCTCGCTCTTTCCCTGCACGCGAAAACCACCCATCGCGTGCACGGATTGAGGCGTCAGGCCGACGTGACCCATGACGGGAACCCCCGCCCTAACCATGCGCGCGACGGTGTCCGCGATGACAACGCCGCCCTCCACCTTCACCGCCTCGAAGCTCCCCTGCTTGAGCATCGTCCCGGCGGCAACCAGCGCCTGCTCGGCGGAAACCTGGAAGCTCATGAAAGGCATGTCGCCCACGACGTGCGCACGCTCGACCGCACGGGCGACGGCGCGACCGTGATAGCAGACTTCCTCGAGCGTCACCGGCAGAGTGTTGGACAGACCTTGCACCACCATCCCGAGTGAATCGCCGACCAAGAGAATGTCGGCGCCGCCCTGATCGAGCAGGCGCGCCATCGTGGCGTCGTAGGCGGTGAGCGCCGCTATCTTGGGACCCGTGCTCTTGCGCGCTCGCAAGGCGGGCACGGTTACCTTGTTCGCTCTGCCGGCCATGACGACCGGCGTACCCTAGCACCACTCGTGCTTCGAGCGCGGCGCGGGGCAGAGGCTCTGGGCAGAGGGGAGGTGGACCGCGCCGGCGCGCGGAGGGCGCGTCCTTCGTCCACCCCATCCTTCGTCCCCGCGAGAGCGTGCCCGGTACGGCGGAAACTCCCTCGGCGCGAAGAAACGCAGGCCCCGAGCGTCAGCGCAAGCGCGGCCGCATGCCCGAGCGGGAGGTCGGCGGTGGGGCGACGCTCGTGCCGTTGACGACGCCGGCCTCCTCGGAGCGGCCGATCTCGTTGTCGACCACACTGAAGAGAAATTCGAGCCCGCTCTCTTTGTCGATGACGGGACCGACGTGCATCGCCGTGGCGCGCTCGGCGTTGTTCGTCGTGGAAGTGAAGAAGACCACTTTCGACGCTTGGCCCTTTTCGATCAACTGTCGAGCGAGATCGAGACCGCTTCCGTCCGGCAGATTCAAATCGATGATCGCGGCGTCGAAGTCGCCTCGCACGGCGAGCGCCCTCTGCATGCTGCCGGTACGCACGGTTTCGTAGCCGAGGCGCTCGGCCGCGAGCCCGATCACCTTCGCGAGTGGCGGGTAGTCCTCTACCACCAAGAGCCGTCGCACGTTTGGACCTTGGACGACCCTAGACGAGCTGGAGTGGAATTGCCATCGGTATCGCGCTCGACGCCTCGACTCGCGCGAGGTACGGTTTGTCGACTTCGAATGTCCGCGAATCCGTCCCCGAACGCGCCGGCGGCGCGAGGCCAGACGTCGCACTTGCAACGTTCCGAAGACGCCAAGGCTCGGTTTCGGTTGAGCTTCAATCGTCGCGCGCGTGGAATCCGCACGCGGCTCGTCGCCAGAATCTTACTCTGGTCGCTCACGGTCGGAGCCGCTCTTGCCACGGTCACCGCGCTGCTCTTGTGGCAGCTTGGCGCAGCATCGTGGCGACCGGTCGCGTGGGTCACCCTGGCGATCGCGCTTTCAGCAGGCGCGTTCGCGAGTCAGCGGCGGCGCTGGTCGGATCGCGCCGTAGCGCTTTACCTGGACGCGAGGCTCGCGTCTCGCGAGCTCATCGCCACCGCGCTCGATCTCGCGGCGCAGCAGCCGGACGAGCGCGCGACGCGCCAAGCCGTGCGGGCTCCCGTGGCGCGTGCGTTCGTCCTCGAGCAAGCAGCGACGGCGCTCGACGCAGAACGAGCGCGCTTAGCACCCAGGGCTTTCTGCCGCTGGCATCTGGCTGCGCCGCTCGCCGCCGCCGCCACCGTGTTCATCGGAACGCTCGAGCCGCCGACGCGAGCGCACGCGGCGCCTCCCCCCGTGGGCGTCGCGAAAGTGACTTCGAAGGACGTGCCCGGGCTGCGCGAGATGGAGGCGCTCGCGAGCGTCGCGGCCGGTGACTCCGCGCAGGCACGACGCTTGCGCGACATCAGCCGCCGCGCCCGCGAGCTTCGAGAGAAGCTGGTTCACGGGATGGAGCGGAGGGAGGCGCTGAACGCGCTCGGAAAGCTACGGGACGACGTTGCCGCCGAACGGCTGAGCTTGAACGATCGTAGCGAACGCCCCGGACTCGAAGCGGCCATTCTGGAGCTCCGTAAACACCCACATCTCTCGGCAGCCGCGCGCGCTCTCGGCAACGGCGACCTGACGGCCTTCGACGATGCGATGCGCGAGCTCGCGAACCGAGAAGAAGGCGAAAGCCGCAAAGCCGCACGCGAGGCGCTGGAAGAAGCCGCCAAGAGTGCGCGCGAACGCGGACACGAGCGGCTCGGGCGGCTATTCGACGAGCAGCGCAAACGCCTGGGCCCGGACGGTGCAAGCGCGCGCGCTCTGCGCGAGCTCGCCGAGGCGCTCCAGCAGGAGCTCGGCAACGAAGAGCTAGTGTCCTGTCTCCGTAGTTCGCATCAGAAATCCTCCAAGGCAAGGGTGCGCTG
>DASWGX010000014.1:0-20981 GCA_036393455.1 Polyangiaceae bacterium | reverse complement strand
CGCCGTTCGCCGGCTCGCCGCAATGTGCTCCGCGATCATCTGCTCGATTCGTTTACCCAGCTCTTCGTTCGTGTTCGTCATGCGACCCCAATCGCACGTTCATTCTCCGACGCTCAACCACGGGGCTGAACGGTTACGTTTCGATCGGCGAAGTGGCATATCGATCCGTGTCTCGCGCTAAGCGGGTTCTTGGTGTGGCTCGCGCCCGCGCTGGCGAACGCGGGTATTCCGGAGTGCGGTGATATCCGCCTCGAAAACGCCGGAAACTGCGAGCTCGTCGGCGACCTCGAATGCAGCGCCGGGTGCGACGAGCTCGGCGTATTCAAGAAAGCCTGCGCGACCAAGCTTCATACCGTTTGCCGTCAGGAGTGCACGCTCAGCGCCGACGCGACGTGCACCGACGACTGTACCGAGCTTTGCACGAGTCAGTGCGACGCCGGCATCAACATCACTTGCACGCACAATTGCTTCGGCGAGTGCAGCGGGTCGTGCGAGGCGTCGTGCGAGGGCGCGGAAGACACCGAGCAGTGCTACGCCACGTGCGAGGCGACCTGCGACGGCGAATGCGACATCAAGTGCCGGCCGCTCGTCGACGGCTCCTGCTACGAGCACTGCATCGAGTGCTGCGGCGGGTCCTGCACGGCGCAGGCGAACATGGATTGCCAGACGACGTGCCAGGAGGAAGAGTTCGAAACCTGCGAGTACGAGTTTCGCGCGGATTGCGACGCCTCTTGCTCCGGCAGCGGAGCGCTCTTCTGCGACGGCGAGTACGTGATCGCGGGCACCGAGCTTCCGCAGTGCGCCGCGGCGCTGGTGGAGCGCGGGGTGCTCGAGCTCGAAGGCGAGGTCGATGTCGAAGGCACCATCGGCACGAGCGGCGGCGAGGGCGAGACTTCCGCCGGGGCATCTTGCAGCGTCGCGCCGCGGCATCGCTCCGCCGGCTCGCTCGGCGTGCTCTTCGCAGCCGCAGCCGCGGCGGGCCACGTCAGGCGTTCACGCCGCTCGCGCCGCCGCTGACGGCGCGAACGCACCGGCGGGCTGGCGTCAGTTGAGAGCTCGCTCGCGCACGTAGTGCCCGTCGCGAAAGGCATCGAAGAACTCGTCGATGCGCGGATGTTCGATCGGATCCACGACGCTGTCCGCCTCGAGATGACGCTCCGCGACGTAGGTGTCGTGGAGCGAGCCGTCCACCAGGACGCGGTACCACGGGTGATCCTTGGGAGGCTGCGAGCGCGCCACGCGTTCGTACCACTCGTCGCTCTCGGCAAACGTCAGATCAACGTCGACGACGACGCCGCGGTAGCCGAACTTGAGATGATGGACGAGCTGTCCAATCGAGAATCTGTGAACCGAAGCCATGAGCACCGACCCTACCACGCGAGCCGTGGCGGCAAATGGCGTGGCCAAAGCGCTCGGAATGAGCCTGGCATCGGTGCAATGCTGGAAAGGGCGCGACACCACCGACGCATGATTCTAGCGAGGCAGGACGGCGATGAAGATACGAAGCGTTCCGCTTGACGCAATGCCCGGCGCGGAGTGAAATCAGCCTCATGACGCCGCCGAAGAGCCGGCATGCGTTCGCGCCGTTGCGAGCGACGGCATGGCTCTACGCCGCTGGAACCGCGCTCATCGTGTGGGCGTGCGCGGGCGGCGACTCGAACAGCGACGCCGCGAGCACCGTCGCGGGCAGCGGCGTAGCGAGTAGCGCGACGGGCAGCGGCGGTTCCTCGGCTACGGGCGCAACGGGTGTCGGCGGTGCCACGACGGGCAGCGGCGGCGCGACGGGCGCGGGCGCCCAGCCGTCGGGCGGCAGCGCCGGCACCGGCGGAAGCACGACGGGCAGCGGGGGCGCGGGTACAGGCGGTCAGAGCACGGGCGGTCAAAGCACAGGCGGCCAGCCGAGCAGCGGAGGCTCGGGAGGCTCGGGCGGTGACGCCTCGACGGGCGGAGCCGCGAACGGCGGCACGGCCGGCAGCGGAGGCGCTTCCGGCACCGGCAATGGAGGCACCGGCGGCGCGGCGAGCGATCCCTACGTGCCGTGCAGCGGAACACCCGTGCCCGCCCTCAGGCTGGAGCCGGTGACCACCGCCGTCACCGACCCCGTCTTCGTCACGAGCGCTCCCAACGACGCCACCGACCTGTTCATCGCCGAGCGCGGCGGCACGGTGCGGCGCCTGAACACCGGCACCGGAGCCATCACATCGTTCTTCTCCGTGTCGGTGAGCCAGAGCGGCGAGGGTGGCCTGCTCGGTTTCGCCCTGCATCCGGACTTCGACGGCGAAGACAACACGCGCTTCTTCGTTTCGTACACGGCGGGTGGAGGCGGCGGCCTCACGACGACGGTCTCCGAGTACACGCTCGCGAGCGGCTCGCCGCAGATCGTCGGCCAGCCGCTTTTCACGCTCGCCCAGCCAGCCACCAATCACAACGGCGGAAACATCGTGTTCGGTCCCGACGGCTACCTCTACCTCGGCCTCGGTGACGGCGGCGGCTCGAACGACACCGCTGGAAACGCTCAGAACCGCAACACGCCCCTCGGCAAGATGCTGCGCTTCGACGTCGACGATCGCGACACGCCGCCACCGGGCAACCTAAGCGGCTCCAACGAAGATAGCCGCGTCCTTCACTACGGCCTGCGCAACCCCTGGCGCTACAGCTTCGATCGGCTGACCGGCGATCTCTACGTCGGTGACGTGGGCCAGTTCGATTGGGAAGAAATCTCGGTCATTCCCGGCGAGAGCGCGAACCGCAACCTCGGCTGGGCCGTGCGCGAGGGGCTGGTCGAGTGTCCCGGCTGCAACGAGCGTGGTCCGGCAACCCCCGAAATGCTCGACCCGGTTCACGCGTGGGAACGGGACCCGGGCGGCGCCGCCGTCGGCGGCTACGTGTACCGGGGCGCCAGCATACCCGGCGTCTACGGGCGCTACTTCTTCGCGGACTACAACAAGAACCGAGTATGGGTCCTGACCTTTCAGGATGGCGGAGAAATCTGCGACCTGGTCGAGATCACCAACGACCTCAACCAAGGCGGCGTCGTCAGCTCCCCAGCGTCCTTCGGAGAAGACGCGAACGGCGAGATCTACATGACGATGCTGGGCGGAGACGCGGTGTACCGCATCGAAGCGGAGTGACGGTCTTCACCTAACCGCACCGTGCGCCGTCACCCGCCGCGACACGCACGCGCCGGAAAGGAGGTGGAGGCCGGGCGGCACACCCGGAGGGGCGCCCCCCGCCGCGTTCGGCAGCGGCTGCCGAACGGTGCCTTGCGTTCCTACGAGCACGCAGCCCGGCGAGGGAAGGTAGGAGCGCTCCGCCGGCGGCGGCTCGCTTCGCACCTGGGTTTCCTGCCACTCGACCTCGTTGATCGTGTAGCACTGGGTTCCGTATTTCGGACCCGACTGGCAGTACTGCTCGGCACATCCCGATAGCGACGCGGCGCTCGCGACGAGCAAGATGCTCCAAGGGTACCTCCGCCGCGCGTACCGGCGCTGGGACGTCATGCCGTGAACAGAGCAAGAAGCGCACCGACAGCGCACCGACGGGGCACCCTCCCGGCATCAGGCGGAATCCCCGGGCGAAAGCCGAGTTGCAGCCGAAAACCGAGTCGCAGCCGAGCTTGCAGCCGAGCTTGCAGCCGAGCTTGCAGCCGAGTTGGAGCCGGGAGCACCGTGTGCCGGAGGTTCACGGTGTGTCCGACGCAAGCCACCCGAGGAGACCAGCCTCGCTCGACATCGTCGTGAGCTTCAGTGTAGCCTTCGGAATTCCATGCGAGGGTCTAGACCATACCGGATCGTTCAAGCCGGGCTCACGCTCGGCGTCACGCTGCCGCTCGTCGTCGTGGCCTGCGCCGGCGACGAGGAAGCTCGTCCCGTCCGAGATGGTGCGGGCGGCGCGGGAGGAGAAGGCGGGGAGACAGGCGCGGCGGATGGTGGAACCGCCGGCGTCGTTTCCGCGGGCGGTTCCGGCGGAGCGGAACAGCCGGGCAGCGGTGGGAGCATCGGCGCCGGCGCGACCGGCGGCGTCGCTTCCGAGGGCGGTCGCGCCGGCGAACCCGCCGAGGCGGACGGCGGCGCTGGCGGCGCCGGCGGAAGTCCCGAAGTCGTGGCGCTGTGCGGAGACGGAATCCTCGTGCCGGGCGAGGTTTGTTTTGGAATGCCGCTCGTCGACACGTTCGGCGAATCCGGAAGCGTGTCGGACGTTGCGGTAGCGGACTGGGACGGGCTCGACGGCGGCGACGCGATTGCGGTCACGACGGGCGGCGGAGTGTTTTTCCGCGGCAGCGACGGCGAGGGCGGGCTCTTGGAGCAGGCGACGATTCTGGATGCCGCGGGAGGTGCGGTGCCGGGAACTCGCGTCGTTGCCGGACGGTTCGGCTCGGAGTCGGCGACGGCTCCCGTCGACGTACTGGTGGGCTCGTCCTCGACGTACACGGTGCTGTTCGGCGACGGCGCGGGCGACACCGACGCGTCGGGGACCTTCTCCGGCGCCGAAGGCCAGGTAGAGAATCTGTTCGTGGCCGATGTTCCCGGCTCAGCGGAAAGCGGCGATCTGTTCATCATAGAAGGTACCCTTGGCACCGTCGTCACCGCGGGCAGCCACACGGGGGGCGCGGATTTCGTGGCGGACACCCAATTCGACTCCGCGGGGAGCACCGTCGTCGACGTGGTGGCGGGCCAGTTCGACTCGGGTCCGTTTCTGCGAGCATGGTCCGACGCCGAAGGCCTGTGGCGCGAATCCGTCGAGTACGACGTCGGCGGCGGCCTCGACTTGGGTGGCGATGCCGAGCTCACTTTCTCCGAGGCGCTTCTCGGCGAGCTCGACGTCGCGGACTTCGACGGCGACGGCTTCGATGATGTCGTCGCCACGCTGCCGGACAGCCCCAACCTGAACGTGTTCTTCGGCGACGGCGATGAAGGCGCCTTCCGGCTCATCACGCCCTTGGAGTCCGAGTTCTTCCTGAGCGTGCCGCTCGCGGACTCGACCCAACAAGACGTCAAGGCGGGCGACTTCGACGGTGACGGCAACGCGGACATCGCGGTCACGCTCCAAGCAGTGGACAGCGTCGCCATCTTCCTCGGCGACGGCGACGGCGGGTTCGCGGTGCCGGAGCTCGTGTCCACCGGCGCTGACTCCGATCCTACGCGCTTGGCCGTCGGCGACATCAATCAAGACGGCCGCGACGACATCGCGGTCGTGGGTGCGGGCCGCAACGAGCTCATCGTGCTGCTTTCGGACCCCTGAGCTCCGCAGCGGAGGTGCCGTGATCGTTCGCCTGCCCGGCTTGTTGGACGCGGCGACGCTCGCTGACGTCACCGCCAAGCTGGAGGGGGCGCCGTGGGAAGACGGCAAGAGCACCGCGCACGGCCGAGCCCGCGACGTGAAGCACAACTTGGTGGTGCCGAGCGAGCACGAAGCCTCGCGCCATGCCGGCCGGCCGATCCTGGAGTGCTTGGCGCGCCACGAGGGGTTTCGCGCCGCGGCGCTGCCCAAGACCATCCTGCCGCTCAAGTTCTGCCGCTACGACGCGGGCATGGGCTACGGCGCTCACCTCGACTTGCCGATGATGGGGACGGCGCGCGGCGCCATCCGTACCGACATTTCGATGACCATCTATCTGAGCGATCCGGACGCGTACGCCGGCGGTGACCTGGTGTTCGAGACGGACTACGGCGTGCACCGCATGCGCGGCGGCGCGGGTGACGCGGTGCTGTACCCGGCTTCGACGCTCCACGCCGTAGAGCCCGTCGAACACGGCACGCGGTTGGTGGCGATCACGTGGGTTCAGAGCGCGGTGCGCGATCCGGCGCAGCGCCGTATCCTGTTCGATATCGCCCAGGTGGCGACTGCGCTCGAGACGGAGGATGCACGGGCCGAGGAAGTGCTGAAGCTCCGCAAATCGCACTACAATCTGTTGCGCGCATGGGCCGAACAGTGAGGAAAGGTGAACGGAAACCTCGGCGGGCGCCGCGCGGGGCTTGACGGGCCGAGCGGGTGGCTCCAAAAGCTCGACACTCCCCGGCTTCGATCTCGCTTCGAAGGGTGCTTGCATGATTCGCTTTCAACCGCTCTCGCTCGTTCTCGCACTGTTGTCGCTCTCGGGCTGCGTCACGAACCACGTGGCGACCTCGCCGGAGCTCACGGATGCCGTCGTGGTCGTCGGCGAAGGGCAGGCGGCGGGCAGGCCCGACATCGCCAAGATTGAGCTCGGCGTAGAAGCCCACGCCGCCGACGCAAAGACGGCGGTGGACACCGTGAATCGAAAGGTGGCCGTGCTTATCGAAGCACTCGAGGCGCACGGCGTCGCCGCCGGGGACATGCAGACGAGCTCTTTCGACATCAACTCCGAGGTGTACGGGCCGGAACCGCCCCCTGAGCCGCTCTCGGCAACCGCGGAGATGGAAAGCGCGCCCGCCCCCATGACCACTCCCGGCCCACCCGGCCGCCGCCTGACGTATCGCGTATCGAATCAGCTTCGCCTGACGCTGCGCAATCTCGACCGTATCGGCGACGTGCTCGGCGCCGCCGTCAGTGCTGGCGCGAATCGCGTTTGGGGCATGACCTTCGAGATCGAGGATCCAAAGCCCTTGCTTCAGAAAGCGCGCGAACAGGCGATGCAGGACGCGCGAAGTCGCGCCGAGCAATTGGCGACGCTCGGCGGGGCGCGGCTCGGCCGCGTGCTCACGGTCACCGAGCAGCCGAGCTCCGGCCCCATCCCGATGCCGATGGCCAAGCCGATGGCGATGCTGGAATCGCGCCAGGTTCCGGTCGAGGCCGGAACCACGATGGTGAGCTCCCAGGTGCGCGTCGTGTTCGCCATCGAAGCAGCGGAACGAGCAGCGCGCTGAGAGGAAAGGCGGAAGAGGAAGACGGCCGACAGCCCGGCGGCTTGCGGTCTCGCGAGCCCCTTCGCCGAGAACGGCCGCGCGCGCTATTCAATGGCTTCTCCAGATGGGACACTACCGCGCTCGTGACCTCCTGTTGCCGCCGAGCTTGATCAGCCTCTCGCGGTTGCCGCTGGCATGGGCGTTCACGTACGTCGAAGACGAACCGGTGTACGCCATGACGATTCTCGCGCTCGCCGCGACTTCCGATATCCTCGACGGCTTCGTGGCGCGGCGCTTCGGGCAGGCGACGGCGACCGGCGCCGTCGTGGACGCTATCTCGGACAAGCTCTTCGTCGCGGTGGTTCTCTACGCACTAGTTCGGAGCGAGATGCTTTCCTGGTGGGGAGTCGTAGCGCTCGGAGCGCGCGAGCTGCTCGAGCTGCCGCTCGTGATTTGGTGGAGCACGCACCGCGAGCGCCGAGGTTCTCGCGCCGAAGATCCCAAGGCGAACTACGTCGGGAAGCTCGCCACCGTCGTGCAGTTCGTGACCATCGCCGTGCTCCTGACCCGGCGCGGCCCGTTGACTGCAATGCTCGTTTCGACGGCGGTGGTGGGAGCCCTTGCGGCCGCCCTCTACTGGGTTCGCGAGCTCGGCGCGCTCGGAGAACGGAGCCGGACGCGATAGGCTCGTGCTACGAGGGGCGTGGCATGAGGCGAGTCGGGCAGGGCGTTGGCTGGGCGGTCGCTCTGTTTGCATTTCATGCACAGGCGCAGTCGATCTCGATCGACCGAGACGAGCCGGCGCCGCACGACGACACCGCCCCGCGGGCTACGAAAAAAGAGCCGAGCGAAACGCCGGCAGTGACGCCTCCGAAGGCGCTCTCAACTCCCGTCGAATACCCGGCGGGCGCGCAGGGCGGCGCCGAAGTGGTTCTCGAGCTCGTCGTGCTGGCCGACGGCTCGGTGTCCGATGTCTCCGCGCGGCAAGGCCCAGCGCCGTTCGCGGACGCCGCAGTTCGCGCGACGCGCACCTGGCGCTTCACACCGGCCCAGCGCGGTGGCAAGCCCGTGGCGGCACGGATCCGCTTCGCCGTCAGCTTCACGGAGCCCGAGTCCGAACCGCCCGCGGACAGTGAAGCGCCGGCCGAGCCCGTTCCCGCCGGCGACCCGAAGCGCGCACCAACTTCTTCGACGCGAACCGGTGCGCCGATCGACGTACTGGTCGAAGGCGAACGCCCCGAAACGCGACAACGTTTGGGTCGCGCGGAGGTGCGCGAGATGCCAGGCGCTTTCGGCGACCCGTTCCGCGCCATCGAAGCGCTCCCGGGCGTGGTCCCGATCGTGAGCGGCTTGCCCTACTTCTACGTGCGCGGCGCGCCGCCGGGCAACGTCGGGTATTTCTTCGACGGCATTCCGGTGCCCGTGCTCTACCACTTCGCGGCGGGGCCCGGCGTGCTGCATCCGGCGTTCGTCGATCACGTCGACCTCTACGCCGGTGCGTACCCGGCACGTTACGGCCGTTTCGCCGGCGGCATCGTGGCCGGCGAAATGGCGCCGCCGAGCTACGAGCTTCGAGGCGAAGCCAGCATTCGCTTGATCGACAGCGGAGCGATGGTCGAAACGCCGTTTTCGGATGGCGCCGGCAGCGTGATGCTCGGCGGACGCTTTTCGTACACCGCGGCACTCTTGTCGCTCATCGTGCCCGAGGTCACGGTCAACTACTGGGACTATCAGGGTCGGCTGCGCTACCGGCTCGACGCCGACGACAGCGTCGAAGTGCTGCTGTTCGGCTCGGGTGATTTCGTCAGCCAAGAAGACACCGAGGACGGCGAAACACGCGAGCAAACCCTGGTCGACATCGGGTTTCATCGCTTGGATCTGCGCTGGGACCGCGCGTTGTCCGAGGGCAACTGGCGCCATGCCCTGATGCTCGGCCTCGACAACACCGACTTCGCCGACGGCGACGTCGACCTCACCGGACGCTTGCTCGGCGCACGTTCGGAGCTCGAGCTCGGCTTGAGCGACATGGTGCGCCTGCGCGCGGGAGCGGACGTCCTGCTCCAGAACCTCGCGCAGACATTCGACTTCGGGGACGAGTCGGACGACGTGTCCGGACCGGATCCCGGGGCGCCCCCAGCGAACGCGCCGGTCGAACCCGCGCCCGACCCCGCCGACGGCGACCCCGACGACATCGAGTTCAACCTGGCCGATCGCAACGAGCTCGCAACGGGAGTGCGCGCCGACCTGGTGATCGACGCGGCGCCGGGCGTCGAAGTGACTCCGGGCCTGCGGGTGGACCTGTTCATTTCGGGGCGCGACTACAGCGTCGGCGTCGACCCGCGCATCAACGCGCGTTTCAAGGTGGGCGAGCGGACGACGTTGCTCCACGGGCTCGGTCTCACGCATCAAACGCCGAGCTTCATCGTACCGATCCCAGGCTTTCAATTGCCGCTCGGCGACGGACTGCAGCGTGCGGTGCAGCACAGCGCGGGCGTCGAGCATCGGATCGGCGCGGAGTGGCAGGCGTCGCTCGTGTTGTTCCACAACGTGTTCTTCGAGATGACCGACTTTCTGGGGATTGCGCGCTTCGAGCCGGACGTCGATGACTTCGACGAACTGCGCAGTCAGGGCCGGTCCTACGGCGCCGAGCTCATGGTGCGCCGTAGCCTCGCGCACAAGCTCGGAGGCTTCGTCTCGTATACGCTCGGCCGCTCGGAGCGCAGTTTGGGGCGTTTCGAAGGCCCCGCCACGACCGACCGGACTCATGTGTTGAACGTCGCGGCCTCCTACGATCTGGGCCGCGATTGGCGCGCGGGCGGACGCTTTCTTTTTTACACCGGTATTCCACCCGAGGCAGAGGACGAGGCGCTCTTCGGAGCGCTGTCACGGACGCGGCCGTTTTGGCGCCTGGACATTCGCGTGGAGAAACGCTGGTGGTTCGCCAACCGGACCGCCTGGTGGGCGCTCGTGCTCGAGGTTCTGAACACCACGCTGAACCACGAAGTACTCACGCGCCAGTGTTCGAGCTCCGGCTGCGAGGACGACGAGATCGGCCCGGTGACGATTCCGAGCCTGGGCGTGCAAGCGGCGTTCTGAGCGGGTGCGCTCAGGTGCTCCGAGGAGTGAGCCTCCGGTGCCCCTGCCGTGGCCTTAGAAAACATATCGCAAATCAATCTGGAAAGAAGCGCCGGCGAGCCCATGCTCCGCTGCGCGGGCTGCTCGCAACACGCGCGGGCACGCAACGTCGTTGGGAAACCCCATCGGGAAAGGTGCTGAACCGGGCTGCGACGTGAAGAAAATGAAACCCGCACGATCAATCCGGATACCGGCGTATTCATCGACGAATTCGATTGCTTGGCTTTTGTCGGCGGCGATGTAGTATGCAGCTCGAACGGCTTTTCAAGGAGCAGGACATGCGCCCCCAACACCACTCTTCCATCTTCGTCTCAGGTTTGTTCGTAGCGCTCTGGATGAGCACTCTCGGCCCGGGTTGTAGCTCGGCCAACGAGGACGACGACGGAAGCGGCGGCACGGGGAGCTCCACGACCGGCGCTTCTTCGGGTGCCGACACCAGCGCCAGCAGCACTGGCGCGGATACCGCCGCCAGCACCGGCGCTGACACCAGCGCCAGCAGCACCGGCGCCGACACCAGCGCCAGCGCCACCGGCACGGGCGGCAGCTCCAGCTCGGGTGCGACCGGAGGCACGATCGTGTGCACGGGTATCAGCCGCGACGCCCCGTGCGAGGTCGAGGGCGAGTGTCCCGGGCTCGTGTGCGGCCTTTTGGACATCGGTTCACGCGACTGTACCTGCGCCGGAACCTGGGACTGCACCTCCTGCGCTTACCCGGATCCGCTGCCCGACATCCTGATGCCCCCCGAAGAGCCGCTCGAGCCGTGCGAAGGCGTCGTCGAGGGCTCCCCCTGCCCCACGAGCGGTGAGCGCTGTGCCCTGAGCGAAGAAATCTGCGCCTGCTGGGACGGCTTCACCAGCGGCGCCGGCGTCATGGAGTGGGACTGCGACGACCCGCCGTCGGTCTGGACGACCATGTGAGCCCGGCGCGTGGGAGGGCGAGCACGGCTCTCCCTCCCGCGCCTTGGTGCCGGCCTATTTGCCGGCCTGTCCGGAATAGGGCACGGCTCGCTCCGCCGCTTCCCATACGGCCCGCAGCGTCGGTTCCTGCTGTTCTTCACGCACGTGACCCACGAGTCCCGCGCAGCGTGAGATCAGCGCGAACCCACGCAAGATTTCGTACGGCACGCCGCAGTCGGCGAGCACGGCGGCGATCGCGCCGGTCGCGTTGATGGTGATGTGCTTGCCGTAAATGCGATCGACGGCGTTCGCCAGCCTCCTGAGCGCGCCGACGTTCGCCCCCGCGACGCCCTCGGCGTCGCAGAGC
Organism: Polyangiaceae bacterium; assembly: GCA_036393455.1. GTDB lineage: Bacteria > Myxococcota_A > Polyangia > Polyangiales > Polyangiaceae > DASWGX01. Next base: position 9,759 of record DASWGX010000014.1, on the reverse strand, counting down.
TCGAGCAGCCGCAGGGCGCGTGGATCGTCGGGCTTGTGCGTCGGGTGGCCGAACCCGGCCAGCGGCGTACGGGACGCTCGATGCTCCTCCGCGATGCGCGTGGCTTCGTCGTCGGGGTGCGCCGACGACGCGATACGCGCGAGGAGCGCGCCGCACCCTTCCATCGTTCCCGCGAAGCGGCTTCCGACGCCCAAAAGCCCGGCCGCGACCGCCGCCTGCATCGCCTCCGGTGCGCTCGAATAGACGAGACGGGCAGCGACGGCGCTCGGCGTCATGCCGTGCTCCATCAGCGTAACCAGACACGCGTCCACGAGCCGCGTCTCGGACGGACTCGGACGCCGGCCGAGCATCTGGAAAACGATCATCTCGGTGAAGGTCAGTTTTCCGACGAGCTCGCGACACAGGCTCTTGTCGCGAATGAAGACGTCATCACGGGTGCTCGTGGCGATTCGCGTCGTGGGTGTCTCGGGCTCCGAGCTCATGTCGTGGACCTCTCGGGTTCGGGTGGATCGGGACGGCTTCTCGAGTCTGCATCGTCGAGCCGCTTCTCGAGCTCGTGACGCTGCACCTTGCCCGACGCGCTGCGCGGGAACTCGGCCAGTGAAATGAAGTGGATCTCTTTGGGTTGCTTGTACCCCGCAAGCTCGTTGCGACACCGCCCGTACAAGTCGTCCGCGCCGAGGCTGTCGTCACGGCGCGCCACGAAGGCCACCGGAACCTCTCCCCATTTTTCGTCGCTGCGACGCACCACGGCGGCCTCCGCGACGCGGGGTTCTTGAAGCAGCACGCGCTCGATCTCGGCGGGGTAGATGTTTTCGCCCCCCGACTTGATCAAGTATTTCACACGGTCCACGAAATCGAGCGACCCGTCGCGGTTCCGAACGAAGACGTCCCCCATGTGAAACCAGCCGCCGCGGAAATCCTCGCGGTTTGCCGCGTCGACGCCGAAGTAACCGCTGAAAAGCGTGGGGCCGCGCATGCAGAGCTCGCCCGGAGCTCCGTCGGACACGGCGTGGTCGTCGGCGTCGACGAGGCGCACTTCGCAGAACGGGCTCTGACGCTTGGAAAGCCGTGCCGGAGCCACGCCCACCGGAATCAGATTCGAGGAACAAGGCGGGCAACCCGTTTCGGTCGCTCCAAAGGTGTTCGCGTAGGGCGCGCCGAGGAGCCGCGTGATGCGCGCAATCTCGGCGGGCGGCACCAGATCCGCCATCACGCCGCACAGCTTGACGCCTTTCGGCCGAACGCTTCCGCGCTCCAGCGCTTCGGCAAAGGCCGCTGCCATGCCCGGCATGACGAGCAGCCAACCCAGTTGCTCCGTTGCCACGACGTCAGCGAGGCGCGCGGCGTCGAAGCCGTCGACGACCACGACCTTGCCGCCCGACATCAGCGTGCCGAGAGCGCAATCGGCGGCACCCATGTGATAGAGCGGCGACCATGCGGCGAAGGTGTCCTCCGGGCTGACACCGAACTCGGCTCGAATCACCAGGTTTCGCGCTATTTCGGCGCGGTGGCTGATGAGCGCGCCTTTGGGCAGCCCCGTCGTACCGCTCGTGTACAGGATCAAGAGACCGTGCTCGGGGTCGAACACTTCCGGCTCGGAAAGCGGCACGCCCTCGCCGAGCAACGCTTCGTAGCTTTCCCCCAAGAAGACGGCATCCCCGTCGCGACCGGCGGCGGCGAGCTTGTCCGCGTGACGCGGCGAACACACGACGAGGCGCGGCTCGACGAGGTCGAGGCAGTGCCGGAGCTCGCCCGGCGCGAGCCGCCAGTTCTGGCACGCAACGACGGCCCCCAAGCTCGCTGCGGCCAGCATTGCCTCGAGGTACTCGGGACGGTTCTCGGAAAGCATGGCGATCCGCGAGCCGAGCTCGACGCCGCGCGCGCGCAGCGAGCCGGCCAGGCGGAACGCGCGTTCGCGAAGCTCGGCGTACGTGATGCGCTTCCCGTCGTGCTCGACGGCGATCCTATCGGGAAAAAGCCGGGACTGCGCGACGAACAGCGTCGCGACGGTGCTCATGGCAGCGCGCCGTACCGGCGATGCGAGGACGCCGTCGCCGGAGCTGGATCCTGATTCGTTCACGACGGCCACGACGTGGCGTCATCATCGAACCGATCGATCAAGCGGACAAGGGACTTGTCAGCGCTGCGGCGGCGGTGGCGGCGGTGGCGGCGGTGGCGGCGGCGGCGGCGGCGCGGCTCCGGGCGGCGGCGCGCCGCCGGGCGGCTGCGGCGGATCGGGCGGCTGCGGCGGATCGTCGTCCGGCTGAATGCACGCCGACAGATCGAAGAACATGAACTCGAGAGCCTTGATCTGCGCCGTCATCGGCGTCGCGGCGCAGCCCGTCGGGAACGCCTTGCTCGGATCCGAATCGTCGCCGCCGGCGGTGCCGACCCGCTCTTTGATGTGCAGATCGGTGAGCACGACGCGGCCGCACTGGTTTTCTTCGGCGGCGCCGACCGGCGTATTGAACGTCATGTATTGAACCGCGCGGCGTCCGTCAGCGTCGCTGCCGGCGGGAAGATTGATCCAGTCCTGGGTCGGCGGAGTGACGGCCGTGACGGAGCGCTGCCCGCCTCGGGCGTCGAATTGACCGCGGACGGTCGACCCCTCCACGGCCACCATCCAATCCGCCAGGGCCGCCCCTTTTGGAAAGGTATCGTTGATGAACACGGTCGCCGGGTCGTCGAGATCGGGACCCGAACCGATGTACGTCGCGGTGCTCTGCAGCGTCGCCGAGCCGCTGCGCAACCAGTAAAAGTGGAGGTGGCTCAGGAACGTGCGGCCGCCCGCGTTCATATACGCTTCCATGTTGGCGAGGTACGGCTGCTTGGTGGGCGGGTACTGCCCGCCTTCGCAAGAGAGCACCAGGATGTCGTAGCCGAGCATCTTGTCGAGATTCGAGTAGAGTGTGCTCGCGTGCGGGAACGCCGCGCCGCCGTTGAAACCCACGCTGCCGCGCCCGCCGCCGTCGCGGTCGTCGTCGTCGGGGTCGTCGTTCGGTTCTCCACCCGCGTAGAGGTGGACGCGACCCGCACCGCTGTCGATCGTGAACTCGGAATCGGCAATGCCGACGCGACGCAGGAGGCACTCCAGGGCGTCAGAACCGCCGGTGACCATCGCGATGCGGGGGATATTGCCTTCCGCCTGGGTGCGCGGCAGCCGCGTGAGATTGACGTCCGCAACGGGCGTCTCGTTGCAGGCGGTGACGGCCGGCAGATTCACCACGCGGCGCCACTTGCCCACCTGAATCACGAGCGGGAACGGAACGCCGGAGGGTACGCCGGTAAGGCGGAAGCGGCCTTGCGTGTCGGTGAGCGTGGCCGCCATCGGCGCGCCCGACGCGGTGGCGCTGCACTGATCGCAGGAAGCGCCCGTTTGGATGTCTTCGAGCGGCTCGTTCGGGATGTAGACGACGGCGTTGTAGAGCGGATTGACACCGGCAGGGTCGTACACGGTTCCGGTCAGCACCGTGTCGCCGCCGGCGGGGCACTGAGCCACGTTGCACTGCAGGTTGGTGCACACCGGTCCGCCGGTGCCGGGGCAGACGTTCGCGATGCCGTCGCCGCCGCAAGGCATCCCGTCGCTGCACTCCCCGCAGTCCACGATGCCGCCGCACCCGCTTCCGATGATGCCGCAGTACTCGCCACCCGTCGCCAGGGTGCACTCGGTTGGAATGCAGCCGGGAGCGCCGCCGCACAGACTTTCGATGCCGCCGCCGCCGCAAGTGGCGCCGCCCGCGCACTCGCCGCAGTCGAGCGTCCCGCCACAGCCGTCACCGATCAGCCCGCAGTAGGTACCGCCCGCGTTCTCGCAAGCCAGCGGCACGCACCCGGGCAGAACGCAGACGCCGTTCCTGCACTCGCCACCGTTGGCGCAAACGCTGCAATCGAGCGCGCGCCCGCAGCCGTTGCCGATCACGCCGCAAAACGTACTCGTCCCGGAGCTACAAGCCCCCGCCACGCAGCTCGGCCCGCCCAGGCAGACGCTCTCTTCGCACGTCCAATCGCCCATGCACGCGCCGCAATCGACGACGCCGCCGCACGAGTCGCCCACTTCGCCGCAGTAGGAGCCTCCGGGTTGCTGGCATTGTGTCAGCGTGCACATCGTGCTCGCATCCGAGATATCGACCGAGGCGTCGGAACCACCACCCACGGCGCCCGAGCTCACGCCGGTCGCGCCCGAGGTCGAGCTCGAGCCGGTAGCTCCTTGGGCGCCGCTCGTCCCCGGTCCACCGCCGGTTAGTCGCCCACCATCGCTGCCGCTCGCACTGCAGCCGAAGGCAGCCCACATTGCAGCGAGAACCAGGACTCCGGCGGTTGTCCACGACTTCAGCCTCGCGCGACTCGACATGTCTCGGCTCCCTAAGGGGCAACGAAGGTATTTGAGACCTCGCTGCACAATTCCGCGCGACTCGCTTTCGCCAATTCGAATCGAGCCGAGCGGCAAGCTCGAATAGTACGCTTCACCCACCGCCTGGCAAGCAAAGCGATAGCGAGTGACGAAAACCAAAGCCCATAATTGAGACTGGCAACCAACATGGCCGGCACGCATACTCGCCCCGATGTCCGTCGCCTCGAATCAGAAGCACGCCGAGTCAGAAGTGAAATCGCTCGAACGGCGTGCTTTGTATGGAGGTCTGGACGACGGGCCCCGCCCTGAAACGCGCGCGCAGGTCGCTGCTGCGCTCGAGCGCGGGGTCGACCCGCTCGTCGTCGTGGACCACGTCGCGCGCGGCGTGGACACCCTCGTGACGGATTTCGAAAGGCTCGATCTGCCCGGCGAGGAGCCGCTCGCTTGTACGAAGGGCTGCTCGTATTGTTGTCACCAGCGCGTCGAGCTCACGGCGCCCGAGGTCCTGCTGATTGCTCGCAGCGTGCGGGAAAGCGCCGAGCGCCGCTCCCGCGTGGCGGAAACGGCGCGTCGCCTGGGAGGCCAGGATGCTCGCACCCATCACCTCGCTCAAGTTCGTTGCGCGCTGCTCGACGAGAACGGCGCCTGTTCCGTCTACGCCTCGCGGCCGCTCGCGTGCCGCCGGGCACACTCGACCGACGTGGGTATCTGCGAAGCGGCGCACCGCAAACCGACACTCGAGGTTCTGGTACCGAGCTCGACCGCGCTGTGGTGGAACATTTCCGCGCTCGTGCTCGGCTACTACGAAGGCTCCGCGCTCGGGGGCCATCCGCCGCACATCTACGAGCTGCACGCCGCCCTTCACGTCGCACTCGAAGACCCCGACGTCGAAGCTCGCTTCCGGCGCGGGGAAGATCCGTTCGCGTCCGTGCGAGCGCGGCACGCCGACGACCTATTCGATGTCTTCGGTCGCGCCGGCCCCCGTGCCGACGGGGAGGTCACCCCCGGGACGAAATCCGCACTCGGCTAGAGCCGGCCGCGACGCGCTCGTTGCCAGCGCGAATTCCGCCGCCGCGCGGCCGAGGGTTGCGGCGCTCGGGGCTCCGCGAGTTTACTACCGGTCGGCGCGAGGAGATCCTAGGGAGACCACCATGACCGATCGCTCGAGCGCGGTATCTTGCTGCCTTGTGGGTGCCCTCTGCGTGCTGGCACTCACGGGCGTGGCGCGGGCCGACATCCTGCCGCTTTCCGATCGGGAGCTAGCGCTCGTCTGTGAAGCACCCCTCGATGCGACGGCGCCGCCGAGCGCCTCGAGCGACGGCGCCGCGCCCGGCGCCGAAGCGTCGGTTTTCGCTCGCTGCGGGGTGAGCTCCCCGCGTGAAACCGTTCGCACCGCAGCGCTCGTGGTGTGCAGCGCCCACGCGGCGCGCACCATCGTACCGTGGGAGCCGTCCCAAGTCGTCGCCGCTTGTATTCGAGACCCATCCAGCATCCCGCGCTCGGTGCCACGGGCGGCTCCGGAAGCGCCCGAACCGAGCAGCGATCGTTCGACGACGCGCGCGCTGTCCGGAACCGGCCTCGAAACGGCGATCTTGCGCGGGACCGCGAGCTTCCTCGTGGAGCGAGCACAAAAAGAGATGTCGCTGTTCGCGACGCAGGCCGTCAGCGCGAGACTATGCCGGGAAAACTCGGCCTCAGCGGCGCTGTTCGAAAACACCTGCAAGATCCTCGACCCGCGCGCAGACCTCGCGCTCGGCGCGACGCCCGCGGCGCTGCGAGAGGCGGCGCGCCAAGACCTCGAAGCGCTTCCGGCGTGGGCCGCCGCCGCACTACTGGAGCGCGACCCCGAGCTCGCCTGCGCGATCGGCATCGGTTGGAGCTTCGCGCGAGAAGCCATGCGCGGCACCGAGCTCGTCGCGCTGCTGTCCGATCTCGATCCGGTGCTGACGGACCCGCTGGTGGCGCAGAGCTGCCCGGCGCAGCCGGCCCCGAGCCCGGGCACGGCGCCGGTGGCGAGCGGAGCGCCGTTGGGCGGTATGGTCGAGTTCGCCATGCTGACGCGCATCCGCGAAGTCGTCGCAGCGTTCGCCAAGGTGCGCGCCGCGCAAGGCTTCGACGTGGCGGGCATGGTGCGGGCCGGGGAGCTCGACTATCTCGTGAGCCGAACCAGCCGCAATCTGACGAACCGAAGCACGCTGAACGAGCTTGGAAAGACGGTCAAAGAAGTGCTGCGGCGCGTTCGCGAGCTCGACAGCGCGCTCTCGGCACTCGAGCGCGATCCGAGCGCCGAGCGGCGCGACGCGGTCGTAGCGAGCGGGGTGCGCACGATCGAGCCGGTTCTCGCATACGCCGGCAGGCACGACGAGGGTAGTAGCGCAAAGCCGAGCAGCGAGCTTTCGACCGCGATGGAGGCCATCGTCGAGATCGGCAACCGACAGTACGCGGCCGCCGTGGTCAGCATGTCCAAAATCCGCCGGCTCGAAGGGCTGAGCGACGGCAACGTTCGGAACCTCTTCGGACTGGGCGCCACGCTCGCTCAAGCGGACTCGAGCGAAGCAGTGAAGGCCGCGTTCGAAGACGCCGCGCTGCCTCTCCAATCGTGGCGCCGCAAGAACCAAGAACGCTTCGGCGTCACGCTGACCTCCATGGTGGGCTTTCATCCCGCGATGGAATTCGTCGTCGAGAACGCGGAAGGCATCGACGTCGGCGACGGTTTGAGCATCGCCCCCGCGCTGATGGTCGGCGTCGACCTTCACTGGGGTCTCGGCGGCAGCCGCTTGGGACTCCACTTCAACGTGCTGGACCTCGGCGCCCTTTCGTCCCTGCGCCTGAAGGAACCGTCCGTCGAAGGCGCCGGTGCAGACGACGTCCAGGCTTCGGAGGAGCCCGACGTACGAGTCGAGCAGGTATTCGCACCGGGCTTCTACCCGTACTTCGGCGCCGGGCCCTTCGACTTCGGCGTCGGGATCAGCTTCGTCCCGTCGCTGCGAGCGACGCGGAACGACGCGACGGGCAACCAAACGCTTCTCGACGTGGTGCGAGCTGGAGTGCTCGTCGCCGTCGACCTGAGCCTGCTGCCGTTGCTTTGACGGCTCAGTCGCTCGCATCCGCTGGCCCTCCCGCGACGCCGCGCTGCCTCTGGCGGATTCCGCCCAACGCGCGCGTCGATCCGCCGGATCCCGTCACACCCCGAAAGCGCACTGCCGCACCGCGGACGGCCCGACCGAGCCCCTCGCGGCAACGCCGGTCCTAAACCGGCTAGTATGCCCGCCGGCATCACGTGAACGTTGGCGTAGCCGGCGCCCCCGACAAGATTCGAACTTGTGACCTTGCGCTTAGGAAGCGCCTGCTCTATCCAGCTGAGCTACGGGGGCGAAACACACCCAGGGACGCTCGCATAGGTCGACCGAGGGAATCAAGCACGCGGGCGCCATCGGGGCACGGTTCGTGCAGCGAAGGCGGTGTTCTGCGAACAGGCTTTGCGCGACGGAGAAGGGCCGCGCTGGCTTACCGTTTGCAACGACTATCGCGACATGCCTCCACCACGAGCAACAGGGCCGTCCACGGCCAGGGCGCGCAGGGTTCGCAAAGCGGACGCCCCGCTGAGCGCGCGACCCCGCGATCCGTCACCGGAACGGAATCACGAACACTACGACGCCTTGTCTCCGGAAGAGATGGGTTCGGAGTGGCTGACGCGCGCGACCCAAACGGGCGCCGAGAACGACGATGAACCGGATGACACGCGAGAAGTGCCGCGCGAACCGGGCGTCGGCGTGAGCGAAGGTTCCTACCGCTCCGCGTTCCCCGACGGCCTGGACGAGAACGAAGACACCGCGGACATTTCCGACCTCGTCGAGCGAACGACCGGTACGCCCCGTTAGGGCAGGAACGGGGCAAGAAGCCTCGCTTTCCGACGCGCGCTGTCTTAGTATCGCGCCGCCTTGCAATCGTCGCCAAAAAGCTCACGTGCGCGCCGGTTCTCGTGGCCCGTTCGTGGTCTCGTCGGCGCGGCATGCCTCACCGTCTCGACCTGTAGCCTCCCGCCCGGCGTGGAGCGGACGCGACTGGAAGACGGCAGCTTTCTGTTCCGCTGCCAGGGCTCCCTCACGCAGTGTTTGACGCACGTCGAGCAGGTTTGCCACGACGCCACGTACAGGGTGCTGCGCGCCGTGGACCGGCGAAGCTACTACGGACCGCGCATCGGGCAGGTCGAAACCGAGAATCGGACGAGCGAGGCCGTGATCCGGTGCGAGGCGCGTGGAATGGCGCTTTTCGGCGACGATGAGCCGGAGCCCGCGCCAGAGCCCGCCGCGAAACCTCGCCGCCCGACCCCGCGCGCGTGTGTTCCCGGCGCGACTCAGCGCTGCGTCGGAGTCGGCGCGTGCGCGGGCGGGCAAGTCTGTCTGGCGGACGGCTCCCGTTTCGGCCCCTGCCGGTGCGCGAGCTCGTCAGAGGACGCCGGCCTCGCGAACGACGCCGCGCCGCCCGACGCCGGCACGGCCGCCGACGCTGTTCCCGCCGACGGCGGCTCGAGCGCCGACGCCGGCACGCAACCTATTGCGGAGTGACGAAACCGACGTCGTCCAGCCAGAAGTCGAAGTCCTCGCTGGAAAGGACGAAGAAGAATATCTGGGAAACGTTGGCCGGATTGAAGACGAACGGCCCCCCTTGATCCAGGTAGACGAAGTCCGCCAGCGGGAGGACGAACTCTTCCCATTCGGTGCCGAGCTCGATTTGCACGCCGAAATGGTCTCGATTGTTGGCGTCGAGGAACTGCACGTCGAGCGTGCGAGTGGACGTCGTCTCGGCGCGCGCGAGGAAGCGCAAAGCGCCGTACCCGCTCGCGTCGAAGACGGGCCCGGGCAGGTCGAGGCCGATGAACATACCCCAGCTCGAAAACCCACCGCCGAACGCGTGCAGCGCGTACGTGCTCCCGCTTCGATCGCCCGGGGACTCGATCGAGAGCGCGGGGGCCGGCGCCGTACCGTCGTGCTGTGCGTACCACCAGCCGCCGTCGAGCGCTTCGGTGTTCCCGTCCTCGAAATCATCGAGCAACAGGTCGCCGCGCGGCTCAGCGTCACCGGCGTCTTCGCCGCCCGGACCTTGCCCCGACTCTCCGGCTTGTCCGGCGCTGCCCGTCGACGCGTCTCCAGGGCCGATCACGGCGCCGCCAGTACCGGCATCCGGCGCGTTCGCGACGCCGCCGGCGCCCGTCGAATCATCGCCCAGGCGCGACGTGAAGACGTCCAACCGGCCGTCGGTGCACGCGACCGCCACCGGCGCGACGGCTGCCGCGAGAAGCGCAAGCGTTGTGTTACTGCCCGAACGCATGGGCCGAACCCGCACGAGCGTAGCACGCTCGCTCGGCCCCCGGGCGCTCAGTTTCCCGCGCCGGCGGCGCCGCC
>DASWGX010000013.1:0-4772 GCA_036393455.1 Polyangiaceae bacterium | reverse complement strand
CCGGGCCTGGCCACGGGTGCTCCCCAGCGGGCTTCTGTGGAGACCTCGGGCAAGGCGTCGAGCTCGGCTGGCGAGAGGGCGGCGAGCCGTGACAGCCCGCCCGAACGAAAAAAATCTCGATCGAAATCCGCAGCCAAGGCGGAGCAATCGCGCCGCTGGCCGCGGGCGTCGACGAGGGCGGGTTTTTCGCCGCCCGAGTTGCCGAAGCGCGCCAGCTTCACCGGGCACTTCCCTGTGAGCGCGACATCCCTGCTTTTCTAACAAGGCGCCCGGGACGAAGATAGAGCGCCGCGGCAGCGCGGCAGTTTCGCCGCCCCCGCGGTGGCTGGCTCGCGTCCGGAGGCGGCAAGCGACCGCTCGGAGAGCTGTCGCGGCGCGCCGCCGCGATCGACGTCGGGGCCCCTTTGACGCTTGGTCGCCGGGCCGACGGCCGCCATGGGAGCACGCCGTTGCGTCCAAAGACAGAAGCGGCCAAATCCCCCCGAATGCTGAGCATCGACTTGCGCGGCCGGCGCGCCCTCGTGGCCGGAGTTGCGGACGGAGGAGGTTTTGGTTTCGCCATCGCGCGCGCGTTGGCCGAAGCGGGAGCGAGCGTGTGCGTCGCCACATGGCCTCCCGCCCTGAACATTTTCCAGGCGCTGGTGCGGCGCGGAAAGCTGGACGAAGGCCGCCGCCTCTCCGATGGCAAGTTGTTCGATTTCGAGAAGATCTACCCGCTCGACGCGGCCTACGACACTCTCGATCAGGCGCCCGAAGCGGTTCGGCAGAACAAGCGCTACGAAGGACGCGGCGACTTCTCGATCCAGGGTCTGGCGAACGCGCTGGTGGAAGACTTCGGCGAGAAGCCGCTGGATGTCGTGGTTCATTCACTCGCGAACGGCCCCGAGGTGGAAAAGGATCTGATCGATACGAGTCGCGCCGGCTATCTCGCCGCGGTGAGCGTCAGCGCGTACTCGCTCGTTGGCATGGTGCGGACATTTTGCCCCCTGATGCGACCGGGCGGCGCGTTCCTTTCGCTCACCTATCTGGCGGCCGAGCGCGTCGTTCCAGGCTACGGCGGCGGAATGTCGTCCGCAAAGGCGGCGCTCGAAAGCGATACGCGTTTCTTGTCGCTCGAGGCCGGACGCCGATACGGCGTGCGCATCAACACGATTTCGGCCGGGCCGTTCGCCTCCCGCGCAGCAAGCGCCACGGGTATCATCGGCGGCGTCATCGAGCACTACCGCCGGAACTCTCCCTTGCCCGAGGATCTGCGCGCGGAAGAGGTGGCCAACACAGCGGCCTTTCTGCTGAGCCCGCTGGCGACCGGCATCACCGGCTCCACCGTCTACGTGGACAAGGGCTATCACGTGATGGGCAAAGCGCTCGACTGAGCGGGCTCGGCGATGGGCGGCTCGACACGCGACCGCGAGCGGCTGAGCTCGACCGCTTTTTCCGTCGTGCTCTGCGTATCCGCGTGCGGTGGCGCGCGGCCCGTCGCAGCGCCATCGCCGTCATCGGCGCCCGGGGCGAGCGGTTCGCCTCCCGCGGCCAAGCCGGCGCCGCCCGAGCCCGCGGGCGAAAAAGCCTGCGGCGCGCTCGCATGCCGCGCATTCGAGCAGCCGGAGGACGCATTCCGAGCGACGTTGCGCGAGCGTCCCCTGGTCCTGGCGATCGGCGAAGCCCATGCCCTCGAGCGGGCAGCGGACGTGCCCACGACGCCGCGCCGCTTCTCGGACCGGTTGCTGCCGATCGTGGCGCAGATGGGCGCCAGCGATCTGGTCATCGAGCTTTTGCTGCCCGATCCGAACTGCAAACCGAAGGCCGCCGACGTCGAGCGCGAGCAAGCCGCCGTGACCGCTCCCCAGGCACCAACCAACCAGAGCGACTACGTCGAGCTGGGGCGTGCCGCCGAGCGGTTGGGGCTCGACGTGCACGCGCTAAAGACGACGTGCGCCGACTACGATCGCATCCTGGCCGATCCTGACGCCGCGGTGCTCGTGACGCTCGAACTGATTCGCGATCGCACCATCGACGTGGTGGAGCGCCTGCTCGAGCGTCGCCGCGAGCAGGGCGCCGCGCCGTTCGTCGTCGTCTACGGCGGCGCGATGCACAACGACATCGAGCCGAAGCAAGGACGCGAGGCGTTCAGCTTCGGGCAGAAGCTGAGCCAGCGGACACTGGGACGCTACGTGGCTCTCGATCTGATCGTGCCCGAGTACATCAAGCAGAACGAAACCTGGCAGGCGCTGCCCTGGTTCGCCCACTACGACGCCGGCCGCTTCGCGACCCGGGCCGTGCTTTTTTCGCCTGAGCCGGCCTCGTTCGTGCTCGTGCTTCCGCGCTCGACCAGCGCTTCCGCACCGCCCTGAGTGGCGAGGGGCGCCGTGGCGGATTTCGCCGCGGCCGGCGCGGGGCGGTCGCTGCTGCGGTTATCGATGACCCGGGACCCGCGCGACCCGCCCGAGCGCGGGCGGGCGCGAATACGATTTCGCTCACACCCCTTCCCGATCGACGCTGGATCGGGCCTCTCTTGCGCCGGTGACGCCACAGGGGTGTCCCGCGGACGCGCAGCGCGGCCGCAGCGATGAAAAAACGTTAGTGAGATACACACTAGAGGCTTGACGGGAGCAAAAGAACGGTGCGAGGCTCTCCACGGTCGCGGCGTGCCGCGGCGGCAGCAAGACAAGCAGCAAGACAAAGAGTCTTCCGCCGGCGTCCCTGAGGCACTTCGCGCCGGCTCGCGCCGGCATTGGGCCGAGCGAGTCGCGGTAAATTGGGTCTTTTTTCGGGGCCGATGGCGCCCCGACGCAGGTCTTCGAGGTCTCGGTACCTCTGCGCCTCGCACAGTTTTTGACTCCGTCATGGGGTCGTAACCCGAGCAACCTAAAGTTCTCGGCTCCGGTGGTCGTCACAGGGTGGCCCCTTCAGGATCACGCAATACATGTACGGTGAAGTGGACAACGGTGAAGTGGATAGAGGCCTCGCGTTGTTCGTGATCGAGGCGGGCGCGCGCTGGCCTCGTTGGGGACAGCTGGAAGCGCGCCGGCGTGCGACCAGCTCGGTCGTCGACGCCCAGGGCAGCGACGAATCGGTGGCGGCCTTCACGCGCCGCGTGGTGGAGCGAATCGAATCGGTGCGCCGCTCGTCGATGCTGCTGGCCTATGCCGCGATGATCACGGCCCCGGACTCGCGCTGCGATCCGATGTCGAGCCGAGTGCAAATAGCCCGCACCATCGTGAGCACGCTGAGCGCGTCGGGCGGCGGAAGCCTGGTCTTGGCACCGAGCTTGCCCGGCTCTCTCTCCGAACGTGACCGACACGACCTTTTTGCCCTGGCAGGTACGCTGTGCGAAGAGCTGTCGGGACCCGACGTCGTGGTATCCGTGCGCCTGCACGGTTCGCGTCCGAGGAGACAATCGCTGCGCTGGGCTCGCAGCGCGCCCGGCCCGGCGCGGACCTCGCGCGCCTCCCGCGGCGGACCGAGCGCTTGAGACGCGCCCCGGCGGCAAGCTCTGGGCAGGCAGGCGGCGCACGTCTCAGGGCGGCGAGCACGGGAGCTCGGCGCTCGCCGCCGATCTGCGCCCCGTCGCCACGGTTACGAACTCGACGGCCAGGGCGACGATTCCCCAGCCCAGGCCGACCACGACGCCCGCGTCGACGATGCCGCGCCAGGGTTGCGGCAGCATGCCCACGAGCAGGACCAGGCCTACGATCGCCAACGTTACGCTCCAGACGACGATGGTCGTGCGGCGGCGAGCTCCGAACAAACCGATGCAGAACAGCGGAGCAAGCAGGGCGCGAATCGGCGTCGCGTGGCGCGCGAGATAGAGCGCACGCGCTACCACGCGCGGGCAGAAGCGGAGTTGAAACGCGCGGTACCCCTCGGCGTAGGCGCTGACGACGACCCAGAGCGCGCAAACCGCCGCCTGGGCGCCGCTGAGACCGTGCTCGCTCACGGCTTCGAGGGCGACCGGCCAGAGTCTCCAAACGGCGCGGCCGAGCAAGGCCGCCACGCCGAACATCCCCCAAGCGGCGGCGACGGCACCAATCACGCTTTGGCTCCGGGTAGTCAGGAGTAGGGACTTATCATCCCGCCCCTCGGAGGCGCCAACGTTTGCGTCCCAGAGAGTCCGCTTGACACGTCGCGTCACGGTGCCTATGCGATCGAGCACCTCTTTTCGCCCGCTCGCATGCAGTAGCAAGCAAAAGGAACGACATGGGTAAAGCCAACAACGGGCCGCGCGTCGCCATCGTCGCCGGCCTGCGGACGCCGTTTGCGAAGCAGGGCACTGCGTACCGCGCGCTGTCCGCGCTCGATCTCGGAACGATGGTCGTGAGCGAGCTCTTGCAGCGGGCGTCCTTGCCGGGAAGGCTGGTCGACTCGGTCGTGTACGGCCAGGTCCTGCCGTCGATTTCGGCTCCCAACATCGCGCGAGAAATCGTGCTCAATACACCGCTGCCGCGGTCGGTCGAGGCGTTCAGCGTCTCCAGGGCGTGCGCGACGAGCTATCAGTCGGTTGCCAGCGTCGCCGAGGCGATTCTCGCGGGCAACGTCGAGTGCGGCATTGCCGGCGGCGCCGACAGCGCGAGCGACATACCGATCACGGTGAGCAAGCCGCTCGCCGAAGCGTTGTTGAAGGGCAGCAAGGCGAGGACCTTGCCGGAGCGTATCAAGGCATTCAAAGACGTGAAGCCCACGGATCTGCTGCCCGTGCCTCCGTCGCTGAAGGAGCCTTCGACCGGCCTCACCATGGGCGAGAGTGCCGAGAAGATGGCCAAGGAGAACGGCAT
>DASWGX010000012.1:0-5249 GCA_036393455.1 Polyangiaceae bacterium | reverse complement strand
GAACTCGAGCCGGCTCTCGAGCGGTACGAGCCTCTGCCCTTCGATGTAATAGGCGCCGCTCCCGGTGCCCACGAACGTGAGACTCGTGTCCTCGTCGTAGAGAACGGTCGTCGGATCTGCGACGGCGATCCAGCTACCGTCGAGGGGCCTCACGAAGCTCTTGCCGTCGCCGGCGCGCAAGAGCGCGGCCTTGCCGTTCGCGTCCAGCCGCACGGAGGCCGCCGTGATGTCGGCGACCGCGCCGCCGTCGAAGGGTAGGAAGCTTCCGCCGTCCCAGATTTGCGGCGGCCCCGGTTCGGATGCAGGCGCCGGGGCCGCGAGCACTTTGCCTCCGCCCACGTCCAGCGTCCAAAGTCCTTCGCCGGGCGTGAGACGTTCGCCTTTCCGATACTCTCCGTCCGCCGCGAAGCGGGCCACCTCGAAGCTCGAGTACTGAATCAGAAGATCCTGGTTTTTCGCCATCGTGAAGTCGGCGACCTCGCGACCTTCCTCGGTGAAAATGGTGGTCCAGGCGCGGTCTCCCTGTTCCAGCTTTAGCACGCGGCCCTGACGCAGCGCGTAGATGCCGTCGCGATCCGGGATCTTGAACATCGCGGTGACGCCGGTGCCGTTGCCGAGGCGTTGCCAGCTGCGGTCGCGCGAGACCAGCGTGCGTGCTCCGTAGAGCGCCTGATCGTTGACGAGCTGCTCGCTCTTCTCGTTGATGCAAAACAGGGAACGGTCGGCCGCCACGTCGCGCGCGCGCTGGACGCGCGCGTCCGCCTCCAGCTGAACGTCGAAGCGCCACGGCTTCTGGGACGGGGCCGGGGTGGGCGGCGCATCCTCTGAATTCGGCTCCTCGATCGGTGCAGGCGGAGGCAGCGGCCCCAACGCCAACGAGCCGTTGGGCGCCAGAGAAGCGCACAGGCGGATCAGTTCTCGAACCGTTTCTTCGCTGAGCTGTCGCCGCGAATCGTTCTCGACCACATCACGGCCGAGGCCGAGCTCGCCCCGCACGAGCTGATTCGAGAGTTTCGCGCGTTCCTGCTCCGTGAGCCCGGTCCTTTCTCGCAGCACTTCGCGAACGCACTCGATGACCCGATCCGACCGCGCCGGCTGAAAGAACTTCCAGATCAATAGCGCGGCTACGGCAATGCTTCCCGCGCCGACGGCAAAAATGCCGGTCATGCGCCGCCGCCGCGTGGATCGAAGGTAGCCTCGGTTCCCCTTTCTCACCCGGAGAGAGCCGCGACCCGCGGTGGGGGCGGAGCGCAGGGGAGCGGCCGCTTCCCCGGAGGACCGTTCCGCGCGCGGAGGGTCATCTTCCGGATCGTCCGCCAATGCTCCACCTCATATCCGCACCCCGATGCCGGTTAATCTCATGCCGGTAAATCTCACGCTCGCAACTTTGCGCCCACATGTCATACCCGAACCCTCGAGCGACTACTCCGTTTTCCTAACATCGATGACCTCCTGCGGCAAGGCGCGCCTCGGCTCGCCGCTTGAAACGGGTCGGTCGAGCGTCGGTTTTGCCTGCCATGGATGCTCGCGTCTGCGGCTCCAGCAGGTTAACGCGCTTGAACGTCTACGAGCTCGATATGGAGGAACTGGCCGACGAAGGGCTGCTCGGGATTGTTGTCTTCGAGATCCTCGCCCAAATAGACCAGCGGAAGCTCGACGTCGGCGAGCGTGCGCGGCGCGGGACACCCGGACGTGAAGTCACCGCAGTTTCGCACGCTGCGGCAGTCCGAGTCGAATTGGCGCAGCGCGATGGCCGAGGCGCCACGAACGGGGAAGGTCGCGGTGTAGTCGAGCACGAAGGTCTTTCCGATTTCTTCTCCGGCATCCGCGGCCGCGTTGAAGAAGTAGACGTCCACTCCGTTCGGTCTGAGGACACCCGGCGTGACGCGGAGCTGATAGACGTTATGCGTGCTTTCGGGGTCGGGCATGCCGCCGACGTACCAAGCGTCTCCTCCTTGATCCGTCGTATCGAGAGCCGCCGTGCCGGCGCGCCGTTCGCCGCCCGTGTACCGGTTGGCCTCGACGATGCCGCGCACCTTGATCGTGACGTCGTAGACGCCGCATGCGTCGCCTGCGGCGCTCAGGCCGCCGATGATCGTCAGGCCGCCGTCACAGGGCTCGAACGACGTGCTGTAGCAGTCGTGATCCGTCGAATCCCCGTAGCACTTGGCGATGAAGAAACGATCGTTCAAGCCTGCGACGATTTCCGGGCCGCCCGACGTCGCGCCAGCACCGGCGCAGGGATCGCCGCCCCCCGTGCCGCCCTCTGCCCCGGTGCCGCCCTGAGCGCCGGTGCCTCCGCTGGTCATGCCGCCGTTGCCGGCGGGGCTCTCCGCGCCGCCGCCCCCGGTTTCCGCCGAGTCGTCGCCACCCGCGCCGCCCGACGAGCCGCTGCCGGTTGCGTCGCTCGCGTCGTCCGAGCCAGCGGCCCCGTTGCTGCCTGTCGTGCTCGCTCCGTTCGAGCCGCGGGCAGCACCGGTTCCTGGTCCATCGGCTCCGGCGGCACCGGTCGAGCTGCTCGGTCCATTCGAGGCGTCGGCGCCGCCGACGTTGGACGCTCCGGCGCTGCCGGACGCCCCCGAAGGTTCCGTGGAGCTGAACTCAGTTCCACCGCACCCTCGCGCGGCGCCCAGAAGCACGAGCCCGACGGCACATGCCGCGAAAGGATGGATCGGTCTGTGGCCACGGTCCCGTCTGCCCCGCATGCCGGCCGACCGTAGCACGAAGCGCTCGGCGCGAGCGGGATTTGGTCGCTTTCGAAACTAAAGGCTAGTCTTTTGCCCGTGTCTTCCGACGTGCCGACCGCCGACGCCGCCGATGCCGCGCTCGTGGCCCGGATGTCGAACGGCGACAGGGCGGCCCTCGCCGAGCTCTACGAGAGGCACGCCGCGCGCATGCTGGCCCTCGCGCTGAGCATTCTGCGCGATCGTGAGGAGGCGGAGGACCTGCTCCACGACGTGTTCTTGGAGGCATGGCGCCGCTCGGCGGACTATTCGGTCGAGCGCGGCAGCGTGCGCGCGTGGCTCGCGACGCGCACCCGGAGCCGCGCCCTCGATCGCATCAAATCCACCCGGCGGCGCCGGGACGTACCCGATGAGGGCGACCCTGTCGTCGTGACGCTCCCCTTCGCAATGGACGACCACCAGCTGTTGAGACAAACCTTGAAACACATGCCCGAGCCCCAGAAGCAGGTATTGTTGCTCGGCTATTTCGAGGGTCTCAGCGCCGCCGAAATCGCCGAACGGCTCGGCATTCCGGTGGGAACGGTCAAGAGCAGGACGCGCGCGGCGCTGGCAAGCTTGCGCGAGTTGCTCGGGGCGGTGGCGCATGAGTAGCGACGACGGGCTGCCGGCGTTCTTGCGGGACTCGCTGAACGGAGCTGAAGCGTCGCTTTCGGATGCCGAAGCCCGTGAGCTCCTCGGCAGAGTGCCCTCGCTGCTCGAGCCCGAAAGAGCCGGCGACGCGGGCAGGCGGCGCCTTCTCGACGCCGTAAACGAGGCGCCCCACCGCTACGCGCCGTTCTTCGGGCGCGTCGCCCGCTTGTTCGACATTTCGGAAGCTGCGACCGAGGAGATCTTCACGAGGCTGAAGCACCCGAGGTCTTGGCGCATGTCGGGACTCTACGGTGTGCGCACGCTCGACGTCGCGGCGGGTCCGAGCACGGAGGGCGCGCAGACCGTGCTGGTTCGCTTCGCGCCGGGCGCTCGCTTTCCGGTGCACCGTCACCAGGGCAACGAGCGGGTCCTGGTGCTCGAAGGCAGCTACACGGACGATGCTGGGGTCGTCTATTCGTCCGGCAGCCTCCACGAGATGACGGCGGGTTCCGAGCACGGCTTCGTGGTGTCGAGGGAGGGGCCCTGCATCGCCGCGGCAGTCGTTCACGGCCGTCTTCATTTCAAGGCCTGGCCCTTGCGCTTGCTCGCGCGCCTGACCGGCCGCTGATTTCAACGCGGGGCGCATCCTCGCGCCGCGCTGATCCGTTCGGCTCGCTCGTTCGTACCCTTGCTGCGCCGCCGCTTCGCATGGCGAAAGCGCCCGAGGACCCGTGCCAGAGACCGCGTCTGCCCCGCACACAGAGCCTGAGCCCGGCACTTGGATCGCCCGCAAGTATCGGCTCTTGCGCGTACTCGGGCAGGGAGGCATGGGCGTCGTTTACGAGGCGGTTCACGACGACCTCGGGCGCCGCGTGGCGATCAAGGTGATTCGCTCCGCCTTGAGCCGTGATTCCAGCGTCGTGGCGCGCATGACTCGAGAAGCGCGGGCGGCGGCGCAACTCGTCAATGATCACGTGGTCCGAATCCTCGACACCGGGCAGCTCGATTCGGGCAGCCCGTTCATCGTCATGGAGTACCTCGAGGGGAGGGATCTCTATTCGTTGCTCGAGGAGCAAGGTCCGCTCGGCGTCGAAAGCGCCGCTCGCTACGTGCTCGAGGCGTGTCTCGGCCTCGCCGAGGCGCACAAGCACGGAATCGTTCATCGCGATTTGAAGCCGGAGAACTTGTTCCTTGCGACGCGCCCCGACGGCACCGAGCTCGTCAAAGTGCTCGATTTCGGCATTTCCAAACAGGTGGGGACGCGCGCGAGCATGCGGCTCACCGGTCCCGCCGCGGCGCTCGGCTCGCCTCAATACATGGCGCCCGAGCAGATGCGCGCAGAGCCCGACGTCGATGAGCGCGCGGACGTGTGGGCGCTCGGCGCGGTGCTGTTCGAGCTCGTAACGGGCAAAGTCGCCTTCGAAGGCAGCACGGTCGCGGAGATGTGCACGCGCGTGCTCGAAGGCGAGCCGACGCTGCCGCGACAGCTGCGCGGCGAGCTACCCGCGGCGCTCGATGACGTGGTTCGTCGTTGCCTGCAAAAGGATCGTTCCCAGCGTTTTCAGAACGTGCTCGAGCTCTCGGCTGCGCTTTCGCCGATGGCCGGACCCGGTGCTCAGAGCTTGCTCGACCGGATCGCGCGCTTGAGCACGCCGGCGCGCGGCGTTTCGCGCTCGCCGGTGAGAGCTCACGATTTCGGCGCGGACAGTCTGGCTTCCACGGTGCTCGCCCGCGCTCCCCGCGGGACGGCGCGGGCGACGCGAGTCGCGCTCGGTGTCGTGGCGCTCGGGCTGCTCGTCGCGGCGGGGTTTCTTTCGCGACCTTGGTCACTCTTCGGCGACGCCGGCGCGGCTCCGCCCTCCGCCCCGGTCGATCTTGCGCGCGCGCCGGAGACTCGAGCGTCGGCGCTCGCGGCAGCGGTCGCACCATCGCGTT
>DASWGX010000011.1:0-14372 GCA_036393455.1 Polyangiaceae bacterium | reverse complement strand
GAAGGCTTCAATCCGTGAACGGCGGGTGTCTTTTCCAGCTTCAACGACGCACCGGGCATCGCAACGAGGTGCGCGCCGCCCGGCGCCATTCTCGCCTCGCCGCCCGCAAAGGGCTCGCCGTCCAGGGCCTCGCGCACCGGGAAGCTCGCCTGGTCATCGAGCTCGCGGGCGAGCGCTCGCGTCAGCGCCGGCGACATGTGGACGACGATGAGCAAGCCTGCTTCGGGCGTGAGCCGCAGCCGTGGCACGATGCGCACGAGCGCGGCCGGCGCGCCGGCTCCAGCGGCGAGCACGACGAAGGTCGGTCCGCGCCGGAACGGCGTCGCGCGCCGGCGCGGGAGCACCGAGACAGGCGCCGGCGCGAGTCGGGCCGCGTGGCGTCCGACGAAGCGCGCGCTATCGAGGCTCCTTGCCACGGGGCGGACAATACGGGTGAGGTCCACCTGGGTCGCCGCGAGCAACTTCTCGGCGAGCTCGGTGCGCGCCGCCTCCGGCAGCACACTTTCTCCTTTTTCGGGCATGAGCACGAAGTCGACGGCGCCGGCCGCGAGCGCGCGCACGGTCTGTGTCGCGGCCTCGTCGCCAGCCGCGCTCAATAGCACGATCGGAACCGGCAAGAGCTCGAGCAGCGCGCGGGTGGCGCGCGCGGCGTCGAACCGCGTCACGTCGTACTGCATCGCAATCACAGCCGGCTTGAGGCGCACCGCGTGATGAACGACATCGCGGCCGTCACGTGCTTCGCCCGCCAGCTCGAACCGCTCGTCGTTCCCGAGCGCGGCCGCGATCGCCGCACGCAGCGGCGTTGCCGCGTCGACCAGCAGAACCCGAACGCGCCGGGTCACGGACGCGTGAACTTGAAGATGGCGGTCGCCCCCACGTAGGGCGCTTCCGGCGTACCGACGAGACGCCGATCGACGACGTCGGCAACGCACGCCGCAGCCTCGGCCGATATTCCCGCGCGCTTGGACACCGAAACGCCCTCGGCCCGGCCACGACTGCGAACGAGGAAGCGAACGTGAACCTCTCCGCCGCGCCCAGTCAGCCCGCCATTTTCGGAGAGACACTTGAGGTAGCGATCCTTCGGCGCACCGAGCTTTTTCAGCGCGAGCTCGAGCTTGCCGACGTCTGCCTTCACTTCGACGAGTTCGACGCGCACGGGCTCGTCGCGCGGCGGCTCCGGCGCGGCGGCTTCGATGGGCGGGCCCGCGTCCTCGGCGCGGGCAGCTGGCAAAGGCTCCGCGCCGCCGCGCGACAGCAATGCTTCCGCCTCTTTCTGACTCAGACACCGAACCAGCATTCCCTTGCCGTTCGCGACTCGCCCCCACGGGCACGCCGGATCGTACGGGTACCGGTTCTCGTCCGAGTCAGCAGCGTGAACGACCGCGGTGACGAAAGCCGCGCCCGCTACTGCCACGAGCCCGGCCCAAGCCGCCCGGCGCGTTCGCGGGTGCGAGCTCCCCTTGGTCGAGTCAGGAAGATGAACCGGAACGCTCGTCGCTGGGTCCTTTCGCATGGCGCCTCCGACACTTGAGAAAATTCCGACCTAGCCCGGTGCTACCGAACTGATTGCCTCACGGCTTCGACCTTTGCAACCGAGCAGAGGCGCGGCGTTCTTGATCGGCGGGCGCGAGGCTAGTATTCTCGGCCAGTGAACCGGCCAGGCGTCATTCGCCGTTCGCGCTTCGCTCCGTGGGCGCTCGCGCTGCTTTCGACGTGCCTGTGGGCCCTGGGCTGTTCCGGCGGGGGCGACGCCGGTCCGGGGCGACGCGCCGGCTCGAACGGCAGCGGCGCGACGACCGGCGACAGCGGTACCTCGGGTGCCGGCGGGGGTACCTCCGCGACGGGAACCGGCGGCGCTGCGACGGGCGGCGGCGCGGCCAGCGCTTCGGCAGGCGGAGTCGCGAGCACGAGCGGCAGCGGGGGAGCGAGCGGGGGCACCGACGGCGCTGGCGGCACGAGCGGTGGACAGCCCGGCGTCACGCCGGCCGAGCTCGTCCTGCCGATCGAGCGCGGCGCGGCGTTCGTCTTCGAGTTCGAAGGCCAGAGCTTCAGCGTGGACCCGGCGGTCGGAGCTCGCATCGTCGACTTCTCCCTGGACGCCGAGCCGATCCTCACCGGTCCGGACATCGACTCGAGCAACTACGGTTCGACTTT
This sequence comes from Polyangiaceae bacterium, assembly GCA_036393455.1. GTDB lineage: Bacteria > Myxococcota_A > Polyangia > Polyangiales > Polyangiaceae > DASWGX01. The sequence continues at coordinate 12,218 of DASWGX010000011.1, read as the reverse complement.
CTGGTCGAGCCCGCAGAACGCGCACTGGAACTGGCCGCCCCCGGTGGCGCTGGATTCCGCGCCGTACACGGCGACGCTGTCGGACACCACCGTTGTCATGGAAAGCGGTGAAGTGAGCTTCGCCGCCAACGACGGCACCGGGAACGTCAGCTACGTCGTCTCCAAGCGCTTCTCGCCGGACCTCGTGCGGCGCGCGATCGACATCGAATACCGGCTCCGCAATACCGGAGCTGGGACCGTCGCCATCGCGCCTTGGGAAATATCGCGCGTGCCGGCCGGCGGCCTCACGCTCTATCCGAGCGGGGAAGTCTATTCGAATTCGACCATCACGACCCAAGACGTCGACGGCGTGAGCTACGTCGACTTCGCGACCGCCAAGGCCGGAACGACGGATCCGAACCTGCCCAAGCTCTTCGCCGACGGCACCGAGGGGTGGATCGCGCACGCGTCGGGGACGCTCGTCTTCGTCAAGGTGTTCGAGGACGTAGGAAACGACGCGCAGGCTCCAAACGAGGGAGAAATCGAGATCTACCTTGGACCGAACTACGAGGAAGTCGAACAGCAAGGGGCATACGTCACCCTCGAGCCCGACGCCGAGTCCGTCTATCGCGTGAAATGGTTTTTGCGGCGCCTTGGGCCGGAAGTCGACGTCAGCGTGGGTTCGACCAGCCTCGTCGACGCCGTACGCGCCATCGTCGCCGGTTGATGCCGGAGCCCGCCAACTTGTCCGCGGCCGCCGAGACCGTCCTCACGTTTCTCGAAAGCGTGGGCCGCCGCTCCGAAGCCGAGTTCTACCTCGGTCTGTTTCGCAAGCTGCCGAAGCAGAGCTTCGCCCTCATCGTCGTCGGTTCCAGCGCCGTGCGCCAAACGCTCGGCTCGATTGCGGAACAATTACGTTTTCTGAGCGAGCTCGGCCTCTACGCGCCGGTCATACTCGGCCTGTTCGACGTAGCGCGCCCGACCGCCGGAGCCGATCGACTGGCACAGCGCCTGGCGAGTCTCGGGCTCTTGCCGACCCGGCACGCGCTTTCGGCTCCGGATCTCGCGGAGCGCCTGAGCGACGAGCTTCGCGGCGAGAAGGTTCCTATCCTGAGCTTCGACGCACAAGCGCCCGCCAGCGTTTCCGAACGCCTCGCCGCGGTGGGAGAGCTCGGGCGCAGGCTCGATAGCCGAAAGCTCGTCGTGCTGCGCCGCGGCGGCGGAATTCGCCCGGAGCGGCGACCCCCGGGGCTGCCGCTCGTCGAGCTCGGGCCCGGCCATCGCGTGCCGCTTCGCCACGGCGCCATCTCCAACGTCAACCTGCGCACCGACTACGAGCCCTTGATCGCGCGCCGGCTCCTGCGCAAGGACGACGGCGAGCTCTTGAACCAGATTGCCACGTTGCTGGACCAAGAAGCGCCGCGGCCCCTCCTGGTGAGCGTCACTTCCCCGCTCTACCTCTTGGAGGAGTTGTTTACGGTCAAGGGCGCCGGCACGCTCATCAAGCCCGGTACCGCAATCGACTTGCATCCGAGCTACGCGAAGCTCGACGTCGCGCGGCTGAGAAAGCTCCTCGCGTCGAGCTTCGATCGCCGCCTCAAAGAAGCGTTCTTCGAACGGCCTCCGCTCGCGATCTATCTCGAGCAAGACTATCGCGGCGCCGCGATTCTCCACGCGTCGGAACAGGGCGCGTACTTGAGCAAGTTCGCCGTCGATCCGGAAGCCCAGGGTGAAGGCATCGGACAGGACCTCTGGCAAGCCATGTGCCGCGAACACGACAGCCTGTTCTGGCGCGCGCGCCCCGACAACCCGATCGCGGGTTGGTATGCCGGTCTTGCCGACGGGCTCGCGCGTCTCGCGGACTGGCACGTATACTGGCGCGGCGTCTCGACGCGTGCGATCCCCGCCGTCATAGAAGAGGCGCTCGGACGTCCCGTGGACTTCGAAGCCTAGACTCGGGTATCCAGAGCTCCGTCTCTCCCGCACTTGGAGTTCCTCGCGTGTTCTACGTCTTGCTCGTCTTCGTCGCCGCCGCCAGCATCGCGGCCTACCTGCTGTTTTTCCTGAATCAGGTGCCGGGCGCGAAGGAAGAACGCTTCGGAGCGCTGGAAGCGCTGCCGGAGCACCTCGGTCGCTGGAAGGTCGACGAAATTTCTCCCGAGGCGCGTGCGGCCCTCGAAAAGGGGTTGCGGCGCGAGGTGCGCGTCCTTTACGAACCGGCCACGGGCCTTTTCGGAGGCGAGGTGTTCATTCATCAGGCGCGCTGTCGCCGGCTCAGTGACAACGCGATCGAAAGCGTCGAGCCCGAGCGCCGCGTCAAACGCCGGCGCGTCAAGCCCTGACCGTCAACGTGATTCGAGGGCGCAGGCGCCTTCGCCGAGTGCCTCGCGGCACGCTTCGGCGTCCTCGAACGCGCGCGCCGTGTGGAGAATGCGGCACCCGAGGCCGGGGTTCGACTGCGCGGATTCGACGCTGTAAGCGCGCTGCTCCGCGGCACCCGGCTCCTCGAGCTCCTCGCTACAGCGCCGCTCGCAATCGGCTGCGTCCGCGTACCGCTCCGCAAAGCCGGAGCTGCACGCTTCAGCAACGAGCTGGCAATAAGCGACGCAGCTCCCCGCCGTCGTGTCCGTGTCCCGGCCGCACACACCGTCGCCTCCCGGCCCGGCGTGCGGACAGTGCGTGTCCGGATCCGAAAGCGCGTTGTAGGCGTGCACGCGACGGCAGCCCACACTGGCTTCGGCGCGATCGCGCGCCGCGCCCGGCGGAAGCGCCTCGCATACGTCGAGGCACTGCCGCTCGGACTCGTAGACGGCGTTCTGTTCGGTGCACGCCGTCATGACGAGACGGCAATAGTCCGCGCAATCGGGAGGAACGCCGTCCGCCTCGTCGCAGGGCGACGTGGCCACCAGTCGCGCGTGAGCACAGTGTGGATCGGGCTCCACGGACGCCGAGCTCGCGTGGATGAGCCGGCACTGAAGCGAATCGCCTTCCCCGTCGGTGAGAGCGCTGTAGCTCCCGAGATCCTCGAGCGCGCCGCACTTGCGCTCGCAGTCGGTGATCAAGTCTGCCTGGTCGGCACACGCGCGCGAAAAGAGCGCACAGTAGCTCTCGCAGTTCTCGCCGCAGAAGCCGTCCCCGCCTGGGCCGGCGCGCGGGCAATGGACGTCGTATTCACGCGTCAGCTCCGCTAGCCTCGCCTGCTCGGCGCGGCACGCCACGGTATTGCCGCTCGGCTCGACCGAGTCGCCTTCGTCGAGCAGCGCGCAAACGCCGAGGCAGGTCTCTGGCACGGCGTAGACCTGGAATTCGTCGACGCAAGTCGACATCACCGCGTCGCAATAGTCTTGGCACAGCGCGGACGCCTGCGTCTCCGGTTCCTCGTAGAAACGATCCTCGATGCCGAGCACGACTTCGCAGCCGAGCGCCTGCGCCAAAAGCAAGCCCACGAACGTCTTCTTCATCGGGCGACCACCGCCATCTGCATCAGAAAACCGTGCGGACCTCGAGGCGTCCGCCGCCCTGGGACAACGAGACGGAGACTTCCTTCGCGTCGTTGCCGGAAGAGGCGAGCAGCGTCAAGCCGACGGCGCTTACCGCGCCGACGACTCCCACCGCAAACCCGATGTTGGACACGAGCGCGGCGTCCTTTGCTTCTTCGGTCAGCGTCACGGCGCGCGGATCGTCGCAGGCAGGCGACCTCGGGCAGAGGTCGCGCGCGTCGTACTCGCGTCTGGCCGCGCGCAAACCGAAATAACCGCCCACTCCGAGCCCCGCGATGCCCACGACGCCGACGACCCAGGCCGACGCCGGGACGCCTCCGCTCACGCTCGAAGTCGGCTCGTGCGCCGAATCGCGCCGGGACGGAGTCGGGGTAGCGCTCGAGACCTTCTTCGATGCCGGCTCGGGGGTGGACGCGGGCAGCGGCGCGAGCGGGCCGATTACGATCTCGGTGCTGTAGGGGCCTGGCTCGACTCGAACGATGCGTCGGGCGGTTCGATGGCCGGGCGCGCTCGCCTCGATCACGTGCTCACCCGGGTCGACCGGGATCGGCACGCCCCAGAGCGCGGGGGCGATGTGCTCGCTCGACCGACGAACGATGAACCCCTCGACTTTCTGGTTATGCGCCGCGACGCTCAGCGTGATCCTGGAAAGCACCGGCTCGAGCGCCTGCGCTCGCTCGCGTCCCTGCACCGCACGCTCCATTTGGCCAGCGGCCTCGGCGGCCGAGGACGCTTCGCGAAAGGTTGCCCAGGCGCTCGCGCTTCGCCCGAGTTTTTCATAACACTCGGCAATATAGAGCAGCGTGCCGATGCCGGGGTCTTCTCGCTGGCTCTGTTCCAGCACGGGGCATGCGGCTACGAACTCTCCGTTTCGCATCAGCTCGAGCCCACGATCGAAGAGCGCTTCCGCCTCCACCTTCTTGGCAGCGGGTTCCGCCCTCGCCTGCGCGGAGCAAAGCGCGACCATGCACCCCAGTGCAAGAGACCAGTCGACCCAGCGTGCCATCTTGCTCCAAACGGAAAACGAGATCGCCTAGCGGCGCCCTCCGAAGTCGCTAATCCCGCTCGACCCTTCAGCGACCGTGCCGTCGTTCTCGGGCACACCGGCACCAGGGACCTGGCGAGCCGGCGCCACGACGTCGGACCTCGACGGGACGGTCGCCGCCCGCCGAGTCACGGGGGCGCGCGTCGACCGAGGCAGCGACGCGCGAGCCGGGATTCGGCGTACCGATGCGGTCGACTCCGGAACCGCGCGCTCCACCGGTTCGGATTCGGCCGCCGGCTTCGGTTCCTCCGGCGCCGCCCTTTTCGGCCTCGCGTCCTCGGCCGTCACTTCGCCGCGGGCCGCCGCCTTCGGAGGGGACGCGGGGCGCTCCGCGGAAGAAACCGGCTCGGAGATACCGCGAGAGACGGCCAAACTCCAGGTGCCCACGACCAGCAACAACAAGCCGACGCTCAGCGCCGCCACGAGAATCGGCCGCGTCACGTTCCTGGAAGCGCGGTTGGTCGCGGTCCAGGTTGCGACCGGCTGCAACGAACCGGGCTCGGGCTCTTGCGCGGCCGGCGGCGAGGCGGTCGTGGCGAGCGGCGCTCCGATGCCGGGCGCGCTCTTCGGAGGGTATTCGATGCGACTCCTGCCGAGGTTGGTGGCGGTGAGGATCCGGGTCGCGCGCGTCGCGTGAACGCGCGCTTCGTCGGGCGCGTGTTGCGCCAGAGCCTCGGTCAACGCGGCGACGCTGGGCCAGCGCTCCTCGCGCTTTTTTCGCAGACATCGAAAAACGATCTCTTCCAGCGCCTCACTGACGCCGTTTCGCAACGGTGTGAGCAGCGGAGGCCGCTCGTACAACACCGTTTGACACAAGTCCGGCAGGCAGTCGGCCACGAACGGAGGCCGCCCCGCGATGAGCTCGTACAGGATCGCGCCCAGCGCCCAAATGTCCGTACCTTCGTCGACGTCGCGCGCCGAGCGCATCTGCTCGGGAGACATGTACAGCGGCGAGCCCATCATCCACGAAGTGCCGGTGAGCGACATCTCCTTCATGAAGCTTCCGGCGCGGGCCTTGGATATCCCGAAGTCCAAAACCTTGATGATCGCGGACCCGTCGAGTTGACGCGCCAGGAACAGGTTCTCGGGCTTGAGATCACGATGGACCAGGCCCACCGCGTGGGCTTGAGCGACGGCTTCGCCGGCCTGCATCACGTACTGCACGGCGAGAGCGATCGCCGGAGGTCCGTTCTGCTCGAGCTCCCGGGTCAGGGTATGCCCCTCGAGATACTCCATCACCATGTAAAGGAAACCGGTGCTCGTCGTTCCCACGTCGAACACGCGAGCCACGTGCTCGCTCTTCACCTTCGCGGCAGCGCGCGCCTCCTGGCGAAAGCGTTCCGACACTTCTTCCCAGTTGACGTTCTTCGCCAGCAGCAGTTTGACGGCGACGGGCTCCTCCAACTCCAAATGCCACGCGGCGACGACGAGACCCATCGCGCCGCGGCCCAAGATGGCGTCGACGCGGTACTTCCCGTCGATAACGTCGCCTATGTTGACCATCCCATCCATACGTCGTCGCAAATATACACAAGCCGTCAGGTGCGAGCGCACTTTTACTGACGTGTTGCGATAATAGTGGGTTCGTGTAGGGCGGTGCGCTCGTGCATCACAGCAGCCTAACCCACTGAATCTGTGCACAGTGAATCGCGTGATGGAATCGCGCTCGACACCGAATAGAAACCGGGGGCCGCCTCGATGCGCGCGTTTCAAACGCGCGTCAATCGCCTCGAACCACGGAATGACGAGCGCAGGCCGTGAAACGCAGTGACGTGCTGGCTGAGCGGACTTTCACGCTGCAAGGGTAGGAGGACCCGGCTGCCATTTTACGCCGTCAACGCAAAGGTCCCCGCGAGACAGCATGTCGCGCTCCGCCTCGTCGACGCTTGCTCGTAAGTGCTTGGAGGGTATGCGCACGCCACGACGACGCAACGAGGAGCGATCAAAATCCGGCGTCGGGGATGCTTCGATAAGAATCTTCGCCGCGACGGCAGAGTTCGCTCCAGTGCTCTACGCGGGGCAACTCGGTGAAGATCCAGTAGCGCGCCGCGGACAGCTTGCCGAGTCCGAAAGCGTCGAGCTCGCCGCTCCCGGCGCACGCTCGTACCGCGTTGACTTGCCAGAGCCAGAGCCAGGCGAGAGCGACGGTGCCGACGAGTTCTAGGTAGTCGGCGCTGTGCAACAAGAGGTGCTCGTCTCGGCGTTCGCAGAGAACGCCCGTGGTCACCTCGAGAAGCGACATGGCGTGTTGGACACGCCGGCCGAGCTCCGCGTCCGCCGCGCCCGCCGCGCGAACCGCGCGTGCCACCTCGGCGCCGAGGAGCTTCACGGCACGCGCTTCGTCGCCCGCGACCTGACGCACCAGAAGGTCGAGCCCCATGATGCCGGTCGTCCCCTCGTGGAGTCCGTTGAGTCTCTGATCGCGCAGGTATCGCGCAGCGGAATAGTCGGTGAGATAGCCGTAGCCGCCGTGCACTTGAAGCGCCAGGTCGTTCGACTCGAAGCCGCGCTCGGCGCAGAAGCCTTTGGCGACGGGCGTGAGGAAGCGAGCCAGGCGATCCGCGTCGCGGCGCGTGGCATCCTCGACGGCGTAGCGCGCCAGGTCGACATAGCGGGCCACGGCGCACGTCAGCGCCAGCGATCCTTCCGCGATCGACTTTTGCCGCAAGAGCATGCGCCGAACGTCTGCGTGCGCGACGAGCGGCACCGGCGGCGCGTCCGCGGAAGCGCCCGGTGGACGACCCTGCGTCCGGGCGCGGGCATACGCCAGGGCGTCGAGGTAGGCCGCGGAAGCCAGCGCCGCAGCGCAGTTTGCCACGCTGAGTCGGGCCGCGTTCATCAGCTCGAACATGTGCCTGATGCCCCGCTCGGGGGCGCCGAGCAGCGAGCCCCGGCAATCTCCGTCTTCACCGAACGCGAGCGAGACGTTCGGCGCCGCGCGAAAGCCGAGTTTCTCGTATAGGGCGCCGGTCTTGACGTCGTTGCCCAAGAGTCCGTTCGCGTCGGGGCGCAGCTTCGGCACAACGAAGAGACTCAGCCCGCGCGTGCCCGCCGGAGCGCCGGCACGCCGCGCCAGTACCAAGTGAACGATGTTCTCGACGGCGTCCTGATCGCCGCCGGAGACGAGCAGCTTGGTCCCCGAAATTCGATGACCGTCGGCGTCCGGAAGCGCGCGCGTCGCGATGTCTCCGACGCTGCTGCCCGCACCGGCCTCGGTGATGGCCATGGTGCCCGACCACGCGCCGCTCCACAAACGCTCGCACACGACGGCGCGAAGCTCCGGCGGCGCGTACGTCTCGATCAGCCGCGCGACGCCGGTCGTGAGCGCGTAGAGGGCGTAGAGGGCCGGATGCCCAGCCCATAAATAGGCGGAAGCGAGCAGCGTCACGAGCCTCGGAGCTTGTTCCGCGTTCGCGCCGACGCCGAGCTCGAAGAGCCGCGGCCACACCTCGTGGAACTTTCGATGCACGCGTACGCGTGCGCCGTCGAAACTCGGTGGTGCGGCGTCGAGCAGTGCGTGTGTCGGTTGCAATACCTGGCGCGCGAAGCGAGCGGTGCCGCTCAAGAGAGTCGAGCAGGCCGCTGGGTCGAAGCGCTGTGAAGAGCACAATTGACACAACCCCGCGAGGTCGAATACGTCATGCAGCAGAAACTCGACGTTGTCGTCGTCGAGCAACGTGAAACGATGCGGTTCAGGCGCGCGGCTCATGGTCATCGGCTCGGCTCGGCCAGCGCTGGCGAAGCTCGGGTCCAGCGCCGGCAGGTCCAGCGTCTGCAGGTCCAGGTCCTGCATCAACCAACCAGGCGAGCGCGTCAAACCGTGGCTCTCGCGATCGCGATCGCGACTCACCCGTTCACGGCGCTGGCGACCGGAACGTTGCCGCTGACTTCTTGCCGCGCCATGCCGGAGGCGAGCACCGCGCCATCGGCGGGCCACGTCCCGGCGCTCGGGGCACCAGCGGCGCCGACGCGGCAGGAGTCGTTAGAGCGCGAGGCGTCGCGGGCTGCCACGCCGGCGCCCGCTCAATCGACGACGCCCGCGCGCATCTACCGCGGTCTGGCTACCTACTACAGCAATCGCCTGGCCGGACGCCGCACCGCAAGCGGGGAAGTCTATGACCCACGCGCGCTGACCGCGGCGCACCGCGACCTCGCCTTCGGAACCGTCGTTCGCGTCGTGCGCGCCGACGGCGGTCGCGCCGTGACGGTGCGCATCAACGACCGCGGTCCGTTCGGAGACGAGGAGCGCATCATCGACGTTTCCTATCACGCCGCGAAAGAGCTCGACATGCTGCGCGCCGGCATGGTTCCGGTGACCGTCGAAGTTCTGAAACAAGGGCGCTGAGCCAAGTGCCGGCGCATTTGCCTGTTCGCCGGCCTCGTTTGCTGGTTCGGCGAGCGCCTACGAACGCACCGAGCGTATCAGCGACGCCGCGCAACCATCAGGCTCGCGCGCGGGTCCAGGGCGCTGGCACTCGAAGCGACGGCGGCCAAGCTCGAGTCCGCCGAGCGCGCGGCACCTCGAACTGCTCAGCGAAATCGCGCGAATGTCGCTCGAGACCGAGTTGCTCGACGAGCTCGGAGCGGCCGCCAACGCGCGAGAGATCGAACGAGCAGTGAACAAGGCGACGCGAACGCTCGGCGTGACCGCGCGCGGCAAGGCGGAGTAGAGTCGCGGCGTGTCGCTCGGTCGCGTCAAATCGTCGTTGGCAGCGATGCTGGCGTGCGCCGCGGGCACGGCGCGAGCCGCCGCGCCGGAAGGGGAAGCGGTCAACTTCGAATACAGCGCGCCGGAGCAATGCCCGAGTCAGAACGACTTTGCGGCGCGCGTTCGAGAGCGCGTGGCGCACGCGGCGCCGAGCTCGCCCGACGCGCCGGCGCGGCGCTTCGTCGTCCGGATCGACGCGTCCCCGGCCGGTTTTTCCGGCCACGTCACGATCCACGAGCTCGACGGCACTACCACGGTGCGCGCGGCCGAAGCGACGGAATGCGCCGAGCTCGCCGACGGGCTGGCCTTCATTGCCGCGCTCGCGATCGATCCGCGACGCGCCGCGCGGGAAGAGAGCGGGCCCGACACAGCGCGCGAGACGCAAACGTCCGCTTTGCGGGGAGCTTCCGAGGCGCCTTCCGACGACGGCGTCGACACATCGCCGAGCGACGCGTCGATGCTACGCTTCGGCGCCGGTATCGTGGTGGGCATTGGGTCAGGAGTCGCGCCCGACCTGCCGATCACGCGCGGAGCCTACATTCGCGGCGACGTTCGGGAACCCGGGCTGTTTACTCCCTCGGTCCGAGTGTCCCTGGAGACCACCTCCGACCAGCACGTCACTTCGACCGAAGGGGCGGCCACGTTCGGTTGGTTGGGCGGCACGCTCGAGTTTTGCTCGCTGAACGGCAAACTCGCGCCTTCGCTCTCTGCACGCCCCTGTGTTCTGGTGCAGGCGGGACGTCTTCACGCCCAGGGCGCCGATACGCAAAACCCGCGCAGCTCGTCCGAGCCATGGCTCGCCGTGGGGGTGTCCGGAGAAGTGGAAGTCGTGGCCTTCGAGCTGGTTTCGCTCGCTATCTCCGGCTCCTTCTTGGCCCCGTTCGGCGCCGACGAATACGTCGTCGGTTCGACGCGCATGCACGAGGTCCCCACAGCGACGTGGCGCGCCGGCATCAAGGTGGGCGCACTCTTTCCCTGACAGCCTTTTGCAGGAGGGCCGGCGATTGCAGGAGGATTCCAAGGATCAGGAAGTATCTGGCACGGGAAAATCCGATGACGAACCTCGAGGTCGTGCTAAGGAATCGGCTAGGTTCGCCGCGTTGATTCGATGCGCCGGACCGCGGTAATCCGCGCCCGGCAGCCCAAAGGCGGCACCGCCCGGCGGGGCCGCACCCAAAGCGTGATCGAAATGGCGAGCCGGTCGCATCACCAGGAAGCGAACTCGTGAGGCATAGCGCAATTTTCGCCGTCGATTCCGGGCAGGCGTCGACCGTCTCCGAGGAGCGACATGCACGCCTGGTCAGCATCTTTTCCCAGAACTACCGCTTCGTGTGGCGGCTCCTGCGTCGCCTCGGCGTATCGGCGAACGCCGTCGAAGACGCCGCCCAGCAGGTTTTCCTGGTCGTTGCGGAGCGCCTCGACGACATCATCCCCGGCAGCGAGCGCGGCTTCTTGTACGGCACGGTGCTGCGCGTCGCGTGGACTACGCGCCGGGGCGGCATGCACGAAGTGCTTTCCGACAGCTTCGACGCCCACGAGTCTCCCGCGCCGGCGCCCTCGGAGCTGGCTGACCAGCACCGGGCCCGGGACGTCCTCGATCGGGTGCTCGCCCGAATGCAGACCGACCTCAGGGCTGTCTTCATTCTGTATGAAATCGAGGGCTTCACGACCCCCGAGATTGCGGAGACCATCGGGATACCCCTCGGTACCGCCGCCTCTCGACTACGCCGAGCACGCAGCCTATTCAAGCGGCTCGTCGCTCGGCTAATGGCTCAGAGCAGAGAGAAAAAATGATCGATCGCATGCAGCGCTTGCTCGGGTTCAACCGCCCCGTAGAACGAGCGCTCGTCGAAGCCGGGCGAACCGAGGAGCCCTCGGCCGAGGCCTTCAAACGTACGGCGTCCGCGCTCGGCATCGGCGGCCTCGCCGGGACGTCATTTTTGCCGCTCGCGGCGGCGAGCGGCAAGAGCACGCTCTCCACCTGGTTGCTCATTTCCGGGGTGAGCCTCGGCGGGGCCGTGGGCGCGGCCGCCATGTTCTACGAATCATCGGAACCTGCTCCCCCGGCCACTTTGCAGGCGCACGCTCCTGGCGCGGCGCGGCGTCAGACTCCGGCCATCCCGCGCGCCTCGAACGCGGCCTCGGACGTCGCCTCGCCGGCGGAAGGGCGGGCTGCGCAAGAGGCGCCTGCGCGAGAGGCGATCGTTTCGCGAACCGCCACGCCGCGCGTCAACGCCCGTCAAGAAACGGCGGCTTCGCAGGCAAGCTCGCTCGGCGGAGAAGTGCGGGCGCTCGACGCCGCTCGACGCGCACTCATGGCGGGCGGCGGAGCCAATGTACTTCAGCGCTTGAGGGACTACGAACGCGCATTCCCGTCCGGCTCGTTGACTCAAGAAGCACGGCTTCTCGAAGTGGAAGCGCTCGCGCTCCTGGGGCGCTCGGCGCAGGCTCGCCGCTTGGCGACGAGCCTGCTCGTAAGAAACCCCGAGAGCGCGCACAGGAAGCGTCTGGAATCGCTCCTCGAGACCCTTTGAGTCGGGTCGGGATGTGCTACCCGGCTCGGTTCCACTGGCTGGGGCTGATCGCAGCCAGCGCGCTCTTCGGTTGTGAGCGCTCCCGTATCGTGCTCGGCGACGGCTGGCCGGAGGACGCTGGCGGCGCTGACGCCGCGAGCGCGGGCGGCGCGGGCGGAAGCGACTCGAGCGGCAGCGCGGGCGCGGCGGGAGCGGAGCCGTCCCCGTTCGGCCCTCCCGAGCTGATCGGTGCGCTCAGCAGCCCCGGCACCAGCGACGACGACCCGACCCTCTCGGAGGATCTGCTGGAGCTCTACTTCAGCAGCACGCGCGGCACCGACCTAGACTCGGCCAATGTCTGGCGCAGCGTCAGGCAATCCATCGACCAGCCCTGGCCCGAGCCCGAAATGGTTGCGGAGCTTTCCACGACCTCGAACGACACCAGCACCGCCATGTCCCGCGACGGGCTCACG
>DASWGX010000010.1:0-8440 GCA_036393455.1 Polyangiaceae bacterium | reverse complement strand
CGGGGCTCCGCCGTTCAAGGCCCGCGAGCTCGCCCAGCAGGTGAGGGCCACGCCGCGCGATCAGCTGGAGCGGTGGGTGGAGGTGCTGGCCGCGCTCGACCTGGCGCTCAAGGGGGGCGACCGCAGGCCGCCGCGGGCCGTGCTGGAAGACGCTATTTTGCGGATGTGCGCCACCGTCGGGTAGCGCAAGGTAGGGCCTTGCGCGCCGCGGCGGGCTATCCTTGGACCGGCCCGCCGCCGGCCCCGGACCTTGACCCGGCGGCGGTCTGGAACCATCTATAGCCCCCGATACTCCTTGCTCTCACCTGCGAACGCCACTTCAATTCCAGGGCTTCTATGAATACCGCCGAACTCAGGCTGTCGCCGCCGCGCCTCCAAGCCCTGGCCGGGGCTCCGATTCCGACGCGGCACGGCAATTTCCACGTTCAGGTCTACCGCTGGGAAGATCCAGGCGCGTTTCCCGACCTCAGCGATGAACACCTTGCCCTCGTGATGGGCGACCTTCGGGGGAAGCGGCGCGTCCCGGTTCGAGTGCACTCCGAGTGCTTGACGAGCGAAGTGTTCGGGTCTCTCAAGTGCGATTGCCGCGAGCAATTGGATGCTGCCCAGCGGGAAATCGCGCGTCGCGGGATCGGCGCCATCCTCTATTTGCGCCAGGAGGGTCGGGGTATCGGGCTAGCGAACAAGATTCGTGCCTATGCCCTCCAGGCCGGCGGCGCCGATACGGTCCAGGCGAACGAACTGCTTCATTTACCGGTGGATGCGCGAACCTACGACGTTGCCGCGGCCATGCTGGTCGACCTCGGGGTCGCATCCATCGAGCTCATGACGAACAATCCGCACAAGTGTCACAGCCTGCAAGAGCTTGGCATCGCGGTGGAGAACCGCATCCCGCTCCTGATTGACGCCAACGAGTACTCGCGGGCGTATCTCGAAGCCAAGCGGGATCGAATGCATCACGAGCTTCCGGGAAGCAGCTTGCGGCCGCGTTCGGCGCTCGCCAAACCGGCTCGGGGCGACGAAGGCTGAGCCGAGTCAGCGCCGCCGGTCGGTCTTGGAGCTGGACAATTTTTCCCGCAGTTTTGGTGCATAATTCGGCTTATTGGTCTGGCGCACGCGCCCGATCGCCAATGCCTCGCTCGGGACGTCCTGGGTCACGGTCGTCGACGTCGCGACGTAGGCGTTGTCGCCCACGGTGACGGGGGCGACGAGCTTTGCGCCGCTGCCGATGAAAGCGCCGCGCCCGATCACGGTGCGATGCTTTTCGAAGCCGTTGTAGTTGCAAACGACGGTGCCCGCGCCGATGTTCGCTTTTTCGCCCACGTCCGTGTCCCCGAGATAGCTCAAGTGGTTCGCCTTGGCGCCACGCCGCACGCGGCTCTTTTTGGTTTCGACGAACGCGCCGATCTTGGCCTCGGCTTCGATGACGCAATCCGGCCTGAGGTGCGCGAAGGGGCCGATCTGAGCGGCCGGGCCGACCTGGCTAGAAGTGATGACGGAGTACGGTTTCAAGAGCGCCCCGTCACCGACGTCGCTATCCACGACGACGCAGCCCACGTCGATGATCGCGCCGGAGCCGACACGAGTTTTGCCGCGCAAGTGAACGCCGGCTTGGATCACCGAGTCGGGGCCGATCTCGACCTCCGCGTCTATGCGAGCGTCCCCGCGCACCGTGACGCCCGCCGCGGCGTGCCGCCGGCGTATGCTCGCGTAGAGTAGCTCCTCGACGCGAGCCAGCTGTTCGCGATCGTTGACGCCGATGAGCGCCGTGGGGTCTCCTTCCACCGTGGCGACACGCCCGTCGCGAGAAAGGAGCGCGACCACGTCGGTCAAGTAGCGCTCCCCCTGCGCATTTCCCAACGAAACGTGGGAGAGCGCCTCGACGAGCACGGACCTCTGCCCGGCGTAGACGCCGGAGTTCACTTCGTCGATGGCCTGCGCCGCGTCGCTCTCGAGGTCCCGATCTTCGCACACCCCGAGGACTCTGCCTTCCGCGTCGCGCAGGATGCGGCCGTAGCCGCTCGGGTCTTCGAGACGGCAGGTCATGACACAGAGCGCCGGTTTTGGCGGCGTATCCTGCACTTGGAGCACCCGCTCGAGATCCTCGCTCTTCAGCAGGGGCGTGTCCCCGCACAGGATCAGGACCCGTTCGCTCCGGAGCGCCGCGAGCCCGAGCCCGGCGGCCTCTCCGGTGCCGCCGGGACGTTCCTGCACGACGATGGAAAGGTTCTCGGCGCGCGCCGAAAAGAGCGCTTCGACGTTCGCCTTTGCGGCGGGGCTCGCAACGACGACGATTTCTCGGGGGCCGAGCGCGCGCGCCGCTTGCACGGGGTAGTAGACGAGCGGCTTGCCGGCGGCTTCATGCAGCACCTTCGGCAGGCTGCTGCGCATTCGCTTTCCCAAACCCGCCGCGAGCACGACAACGCCAAGAGAGGACGCCATGCCAAGGCTTTTGGCATCCTCCGGCGCCGCCGACAAGACTGGTCAGTCCGCCGCGTTCGTCGCCGCCCCGGGGCCCCACAATTCCGCGGTCGGGCTTTCGGACGCGAGGGGAGGTAATGCCTCCGGGTGCGGTGCCGCGACGGGGACGAGCGGCTCCGGCGCGAGCGTGGGCGACAGGGCTACGGCGTCGCGCTTCGTATAGACGACGAGCCGTTCGCCCGTCTCGAGCTTGTCGTTGCGCGAGCGTCGGTTCACTCGCTCCATCCAGCCCACGCTCATTCCATAGCGCGCGCCGATCGAACCGAGGCTGTCACCTTGCTTGGCCGCGACGACGATGCGCCGGTTTCCTTTCAGGCCTTCGAAGTAGTCGTGAAACTCCGGGCTTCCGGACACGAGCACGCGAGCGTCGCCGTCCGCGAAATGTCGCACGAGCTCGAGCTTCTGATCTTTTTTGACGAAGAGCTGCAGCACCATGCCCGATTGCAGTCGCGCCGAGCCATCGAGCGTGTTCCACGCGAAGACTTCCGCCTCCGTGACGCCGAACGCGGCGGCGATTTCGCCCAGGGTGTCTCCGGCCAGAGCCCGATAGAAGACGCGGCGGCGCGTCGGGTAGTGAAAGCGGCGTGGCGGCACCACGACGACTTCGGGCTCGGCGGCGGGCTCGTGAATCGCCGAGCGGCGGGGCACGAGCAGGATGGTTTCGGTTTCGAGGCGTTCGTTGCGGCGTAACGCGTTGATACTGCGCAGCCTCGCCTCGCTCGCGCCGGTGGTCTCGGCGATGGAATCGAGTGTGTCCCCGAACCGGACTTTGAACGGTTCGAGCTCGGCGGAATCCGAGCTCGCAGCCAGGAGCTCGGTGCTCGCCCGAACCCCGCTGTTCTTCGGCAGGCGCACCGCCCACCTTCGTTCGGCGCCTGCTTCCGACGGCGGCGTTCGGCCCGCGAGGTAGGCGGGGTTCAAGCGTTCCACTTCCGCCAGCGGCAACTTCGCGGCTTTCGCGACGCCGCTCAGAGGTTGCGCCGGGGACACGAGGACCGTGTCGAACGCCGCGGGAGGATCGGGCTCGACGTCGGCGAGGCCGAACGCCCGGCGATTGTTCATGACGATCGCGATCGCGAGGACCTTGGGAACGTAGAGCGTCGTTTCCCAGGGGATGGCCGCCTCGTAGCGCGCGAGCTCCCAGAAGTCGTTGGTGTTGAACTTGCGAATCGCGCGAGCGAGGCCTGCGTGGCCCATGTTGTACGCGGCCATCGCGAGCTCCCAGTTTCCAAAGCGCTTGTGCAGATCGCTCAAGAGGCGAACCGCGGCCTCCGTCGCGCGTACGGGATCCAGACGCTCGTCCACCCACCGGTCGACGACCAAGCCGTAGGCCCGGCCAGATTCGGGAATGAACTGCCAAAGCCCCGCGGCTCCTGCCGGTGAAACGATGGTCGGATTGTGCCCGCTCTCGATCAAGCTCAACCAGACCAGGTCGGTGGGTAGGCCCACGCGGGCGAGGGACGCGCGGAGCGCCGGAGCGTAGCGACCGCTCTTTTTCGCCCACGCGCGACCGATGGCGCGACCGCGGGTGCTATCTCGATAAAACTTCAAGTACTTGACGACGTGCGGGTCGAAGCGAACGGGCAGGTTCGGAAGCGTCAGGCCCTTCAGCCATTCGGCGTCCGCCTGCGCGTCCGGGCTCGGCCTCGGCGCCTGACCGAGCGCCGGTGGCAGACCGCTGTCGTCGACATCGTCGGGACGCTGGGCTTCGGGGACTTCCCACGACCAGCCCGGCCGGGCGCCGACGAGCGGTTCCGGAAAGAGCACGCGTTCGGCCTCGCGCAGAGCCAGCAGCTCGGGGTCGGCCGCATGACTGCGTTCCTCCTCAGCCGTGAGACCGCCCGCTATCTGGCGTCGAGCGGCCCCGTTGGGCCCGGGTCGAGGCACGTCGGGCGGAAGGGTCGCGCTCGGCCTTGGCGGTGCTTTCCCGCGCCGGTGACTCGGAGGCGCCGCCAGGGGCGGCCGCGCGCTGACGGCGCTCTCGGTGGTCGGCGCAAGAGGTGCCTCCTCGCTCGGAGACAGGCTGCGCGCTCCGGAGCCCGCGCGCGGACCGGCTCCCGCTTCGGCATCGGCGCGCGTGTGCCCGGAAAAGAGCCCAGCGAGCAGCCCGAGCGCAGCCGCCAATCGGCGTCGGCCGAGAGGGTGCATGACCCTCTTAATAACCATGTGACGCGAAACCGGTCAAATCTGCTGCGAATGCCGGCGGCTCTCTCGTGAACCTTGCTGCAAACGAGGGCCGTCCGGGCCCGACCCGCGCGCGGCCCAGACCCAAGCGAAGGCGCCGACGCCCGCGGCAACGACGAAGAGCGCGAGGTTGGCTTCCGGTCCCGCTGCGCCGCGCGGCGCTCGCGCGTAGAAGGCCTCGAATACGTGGATGCACAGGGCCCCGAGCCCGTAGGCGGCGATGCTCGCGAAGAGCGCCAGCGAAATGCGCGACGCGTATCTGATGGCGCGGGGTGTACTGCCCCACACGCCTCGCGCCAGATGCTTGATCCAGAGCACGGTGGGCGTCGCGAGCGCCGCCAACGCGCCGAGGAAGATCAACGACACTTCGGTCGCGCTGAGCGGTCCCGGGCGCGGCGCCACGATGCGAATCACGCTCTGCGCCGCGTCGGCGATTCCCGCGAAGAGCCAGAGCGCGCAGAGGGCCGTCAAGAGCACCAAGAGAGGCCGTGCGGCGCGCGCGCGCCGCGCGGCGTCGCTCAGGCGCGCTGCGCTCAACACCTCTGCGAGAAAGCTCGGGCGGTCTGCGCTGAGCGTCGTGACGCTCGACGGCTCGATCGCTCCGCTTTCGAACTCGACGAGGTCGTGCTCGAGATCCGCCATCGTCTGGTATCGCTCGCTCGGATCCTTCGCCATCGCGCGCTGCACGATGAGCTCGAGCGAGGGGGAAATCGTGGCTTCGAGCGAGCTCGGCCGCGGCGGCTCCTGGACTATCACCGCCGTGAGCACGCCCATCTCGTCCTTGCCTTCGAACGGCTTCCTGCCGGTGAGCGCGCGGTAGAGGATAGCCCCGACGGCGTAAACGTCGGCGCGTTGATCGACGCGGTCCCCCCGCGCCTGCTCCGGAGCCATGTAATCTGGAGTGCCCATGACGATGCCGGTTTTCGTCAGCGCCGCCGTGCTCTCGGCCACTTTGGAAATGCCGAAGTCCAACACCTTGACCGTCGGTTCCGTTTCCCGGTCTTCCCTCGCGAGAAAGACGTTCTCGGGTTTGACGTCGCGGTGAACGATGCCGTGCTCGTGCGCCGCGCGCAGCGCCCGACAAATGTGCTTCACCAGGCTCACGGCCTCCATGGCGTCGAGCTTGCCCACGCGATCGAGACGGCTGCCGAGCTGTTCGCCGCTCAAGAGCTCCGCCACGATGTAGGGATACCCGGCGCTGGTCGTGTTCACGTCGTGGACGGCCACGACGTTGGGGTGGCAGAGCGAGCTGACGGCCTCCGCTTCCCTCTGGAAACGGGCAATTACGTCGGGCTGGCGCGCGAGCTCGGGATGCAAGACTTTGACGGCGAAGCGCTTGGTGCGAAGCCGGCTGTGGCGCGCCTCGTAGACGCGCCCCATTCCTCCCTCACCGAGGACGCTCACGATTTCGTACGTGCCGTCCAGCACCTGACCGATCAGGGGATCCTCGGCCTCGCCGGCGTCCACGAGCGGCGTGGCGTCGTGAGGACACACTCGGAAGTTGTGCGGGAAGCGTGCCCCGCACTGGGGGCACTGTTTGGCGTCCGCGGCGCCCGAACGTTCATCGCTGCGCTGCGACGACGCGGGCACGTCGTCCGCCGGAGCGGCGCTCGACTGGACCGGCGGCAGCGCGGATTCGTCCATGGTGCGACCTCATCGTACGCTCGTCAGCGCCGGCGCGGTCAAGCCTTCTCGGCTTTTCTAGGAGCCAACCTCGGCCGCTAGAAAATCGGCAATCCCTCCGAGTGGTAGAACGTGGGATGCGACCCCGGCGCGCACCGCGGCACCGGGCATGCCGTTGACCACGGCCGTGGTCTCGCTTTCCGCGATTACGCTTCCGCCCGCCTCCAGCACCGCGCGCGCTCCGGAAGTGCCGTCGTCGCCCATGCCCGTGAGAATGATGCCGAGCGTGCGCGCCCCCATGACGTTCGCGACGCTGGTGATCAGGCGGTCGCCGCTCGGCACGTAACGATCCGTCGGAGCCGGCGGAGAAACGCGTACGAACAGCGTATCGGCGGATTCGCCCCGCAATTCCATGCAGTGTCGGCCCGGGCACAAGAGGGCCATGCCGCGACCGAGGCGATCGCCGTCTGCCGCCTCGGTCACACGAACGCCGCTGTGCTTGTTCAGACGCTCGGCGAAGGTACGCGTGAATTTGTCGGGCATGTGCTGCGCGATCACGAAAGCGTCGCTGGTATCGGTGGGCAGGCGCGTGAACAGCTCCATCAGCGCGCTCGGACCGCCCGTGGACGACGCGATCGCGACGACGCGCCGCGGCGGGAACCAGTCGCGTGCCGGCCGGCGTTCCGGCGCTTCGGGGAACGGCGCCCGCGGTCTGAGCGGCAACGGCGAGCGCAGGTTGCGAGCCAGAAGCAGCCGGCTCACGAGCTCGCGGCACATCAGGTTCGAGGTCGCGTCGCGCAGGCGGTCGGGTTTCGCGACGAAATCCAGCGCGCCGAGCTCGAGCGCGCGGAACACGTTCTCCTTCTGGCTATAGCTCGACACGACGACCACGGGCAGGGGCGTGCGGCTCATCAGGATGCGCAGGAACGTGAACCCGTCGATCTTGGGCATTTCGAGATCGAGCGTCACGGCGTCGGGTTCGAGCGAAGCCACGAGGCGCAGCGCCTGTTCCCCGTCGGAAGCCTTGCCCACGACCTCGATTTCGGGGCTGGCGCTCAAGCAGTCGGCAATGACGCGGCGATTGAAGGCCGAGTCGTCCACGACCAGGACGCGAATCGGTCCGGTCGACGTCATCGAGCTTTCGCTCCCGTCCGCCCGCCCGTCGTCGGGCGTCGATAGACGAGATCTTCCTTGAGGTGAACAAGCTCGAACGCGGTCGAAAGGTTGATCAGCGACTCCGCGTGCCCGAGCAGCAAATAGCCGCCGGGGACCAGCCGCTCGTACAAATGGTCGATCACTTTCGTGCGGCTGGTGGTGTCAAAGTAGATGATCACGTTGCGGCACATCACGACGTCGACCCTGCCGACGCCCATCGCGCGCGTACCGTCGAGCAGGTTCAGCTGGCCGAAGTGGCACTTCTCCTTGACGAAGTCGGCGACGTGGAAGCCGTCCGCGCGCTCGATGAAGTAGCGGCCGAGCATCTCGGGCGTCGTGACGCGGAACGAGTTGCTGCGATAGGCGCCGTGGCGCGCCTTCGCCACGCTGGCGCGCGAAATGTCGCTGCCGACGATGCGCACGTCCCAACCCTTGAACAGGCCGCTCTCGTGAACCACGATCGCCAGCGTGTAAGCTTCCTCTCCGGTTGCGCAGCCGGCGCTCCAGATGCTGAGACGCCGCGACTCGGCGTTGCTTTCCGCCAGGCGAGGCAAGAGCTCGTCGCTGAACGCGCGGAGCTGGTAGTCTTGGCGAAAGAAGTACGTCTCCTTCGTGGTCAGAAGCTCGATCGCTTCCTCGAGCTCCGTGGCCCCGCGCGCGTCGAATCGCAACAAGTGATAGTACTCGTCGAAATCCGGAAGCTGCAGCGCAGCTAACCGATCGCCGAGCCTTCGCTCGAAGAGGAACATCGACGTTTCGTCGAAGTACAGGCCGGTTTTTTGGTTGACCAGATCGCGAAGCAGCCTGAACTGCTCGGCGTTGAGCGGAGGATGCGTCGCGTCGAAGAGCGGCGTCATGGGGGCCGGGTCATCCCGCTGGGTGGTATGAGGGTGCGGCTGACGGCGCCCATCGCGTCGAGAGCGCGGTGAATCGCGTCGCGCACCAGCGGCACTTGTTCCGTGCCCAGGCGTGCCCGCAACAGGTCCTGGCTGTGTTC
>DASWGX010000009.1:0-3308 GCA_036393455.1 Polyangiaceae bacterium | reverse complement strand
ACCCAGTGCCCCATGAAGGCGAGCTCACGTTCGTGCCAGTTTTCGAACACATCGAGTTCAGCCCAACGTTCCAATCGTTTCTCTGGGTCGGGGAGATCCATCGCGCCGAGTTCAGAATGCGTCCCAGCGTCCAGCTCGCGGGCACCACCGCCAAGGGACAGATGCGGGTGCTGTGCGGCCCCTTGATCCTCGCCGAGCTCAACCTATCCCTGCGCGTCGCGCAGGGCGACCAGGAACCCATGGACGACGCCATGGAAGCGTCGGACACGGCCGGCGCCTACCGTAAGATATTCGCGTCGTACTCTCACGAGGACGCGAACGTGGTACGCCTATTGAGCCACTACGCGCGCATCACCGGCGACGAGTACCTGATCGATCACATCAATTTGAGATCGGGGGAACAGTGGTCCGAACGACTGAAGGGCCTGATCGAGGAAGCCAACATCTTTCAACTCTTCTGGTCCTGGAACTCGATGGGTTCGCCCTTCGTCCGTCAGGAGTGGGAGTACGCGCTGAGCCTGGGGCGTCCCAACTTCGTTCGTCCCACGTACTGGGAAACCCCGTTCCCGACGAGTCCCGAACGGCAGCTACCGCCGAGCGAGCTTCGCGCTCTCCACTTCACGTCGGTCGCACTGCCGCTGCAAGCGCCGAGAGCGGGAACCCACGTTGCCGCAGCGCCCGGCGCCCGGCCCAACGAGGCCTCGCCCGTCCCTGGCGCGAGCGGCATCGTGACGGTTGGGGCAGCGCTCCTGCTCGCCATCCGTACGGGGTCGCTCGACGAAGACGTAGCGGCCGCAGAGCGGCTCACGCGCGCAGCGGCAAGAGTGAGCGGGCGCCCGTCCGCAGACCCCGGGCAACGCTCGACCGAGGGGTCCGCCGTCGCCACGATGCAGGACGCCACCACCAAGTATGTCCCGGAGCTCGAGGCAGACAGCGCGACTTCTGCCTTGTTTCTGGTGCTCGGCGCATGGGTCGTGGTTGCACGAAGCGCTCGTCTCGTTTCGAGGAGCGCACCGCGTTCTCCGTGAGGCCGCGACGGCGCGAGAGGCCATCACAAGAAAGTCCGTGACACGGCAGAAAACCGCCAGCGGCGCAGCGATCGTCGCCTGAAGCGAACAATCGCAAACGCCGCGTTGCTTTTTTGGCACACGCTTCGCTCGCGCGTTCACGTCTCGTGCAAGACGAGCGAGCGCGCCGACAATTTTTCATCCGCAGCGGTGCGCAATGCATTGCGGCTTTCGAGCACATTGCGGCTTTCGAGCGCATTGCGGCTTTCGAGCGCATTGCGGCTTTCGAGTACCGCGTCAGCGCGCATTTTTGATGCTGCCTGTCGGCCGAGTTCTCGGGTATCCTTACCTAGGTTGAAATGAAAGCCAGAGTCGCCGCGAGCGGGTTCCTTTTGGTGTGGCTCGGGACGGCGGCGTGCGGGTCCGGCGGAAACGACGGCTCGAGCACGAGCACCGGTTCGAGCGGTGGCGCGGGCTCGGTCGCCGCCGGCGTGGGGGCGACGGCCGGTGGGGCGAGCAGCGCCGCCGTCAGCGCGGGCGGCACGGGCGCCGGCACGGGCGGCGTCACGGCGGGCGCCGGTGGGAGCGAATCCGGTGGATCCGCGGGCAACGGCGCCTCAGGGGCTTCGGCGGGAGGCGCCGGCGGCACTGCCGGCGGAGGCTTCGGCGGCGGGATGGGCACCGCGCTCTTCACGGTAGACTATCAATTGGCGAGCGACGTCGACGCCGACGCGCCCGGCACGGTCGGCATCGTGACGTGGTCCGTCGACGTAGCGGCCCTCACCGCCGCATACATCGAGTTCGGTCTCGATACGACGTACGGCATGACTGCGCCGGTCGACCTCGCGGAAACCGACTACCGCACGCTCTTGCTCGGCATGAAACCGTCGAGCTCGTACCATTTCCGAATCGTCGCCGGAGACGGCGCTTCGACGTACACGAGCGACGACTACGTGATCGAAACCGATCCTCCGACGAACCTGGTCTCCGTAGAAAGGTTCACGGTGATGGACGAGGACGCGCGACAGCGCGGCTTCATCGTCGCCTCGTACTGGCAGGGCCAGGGCAGCGCGGTGCCGTTCATTCTCGACGCCGACGGGGACATCGTTTGGTGGTACGCAGGCGGCCCGAACGGCATCGCACGCGCGCGCATGTCGGAAGACGGCAAGAACATGTGGATGGTCGTCGCCAGCAACAACGGCGGCGCTCTGCGGCGCGTGAGCATGGACGGGCTCGACGCTCAGACGTACAACGGCGTCACCGCCTCTCACGACATCACACCTGTCGGGGGCGATAGAATGGCCTTCCTCGAGTACGGAGAGAGCGACTGCGACAGCGTCTACGAGATCGACCCGAGCGGCGAGGCCGTCGAAGTGTTCGAGTCCCAGGGCGTCGTCGAATCCGGCGGCGGCTTGCTCGGCTGTCACGGCAACGCCTTGCGCTATTCGCAAGCGGAAGACGTCTACACGTTCTCGGACCTGAACCAGGACGTCCTCGTCGTGAACCGCTCCGGGGAGGTCGAATGGCGTCTGTCCGAACGGGTGAACGGCGGCAACGACGCCTGGGCTGGGGCGCAGCACGGCCACCAGCTGCTCGACGGAAGCATTCTCATTTTCGCCAACGCCGGCGGCTCCAACAATTCCTCGGCTGCCGTCGAGTACACGCTCGAAGGCGAAGAAATCATGCGCTACGTCGGCGGCAACTTCACGCAGAACCTGGGCGACGTGCAGCGCTTGCCGAACGGCAATACCTTGGTGAACTACGGCAACGACTCGGTGATTCGGGAAATCGACGCCGACGAGAACGTCGTGCTCGAAATCGAAGGCAACGGGTCGTCCTTCGGGTACACGCTCTGGCGCGAAACGCTGTACGGCCCCCCGCCGAACATCCAGGACTGAGCCGGCGCAAGGGCGCAGCCCTCCTCACCACCCTTCGTGAGGATCCGGAACGTCGCCCTCGAGCAGCGCAACGTCAGCCTGATCGCGCAAGGCCTTGCTACGACGCCGTCCGGGATCGGCGGCGGAGCGGCGCTTCATCACGCTGAACCCGGACAGTATGTTAGGGTGCCACCCATGCACAAGTTCGATGGATCGTGGGCAAGCCTTCTGGCAGTGTTGGCTTGCGTGTTGGCCTGCGAGGAGCAGGCTGCCACGCCGGAGACGGCGGCGGCCAGCGCAGCACCGGCTGCAGCGGCCGCAGCGGCGCTAGCACCGCCGGAGCCGACCACGGCAACCGACGAACCCGCGCCCGCGCGGCCCGAACGACCGAAGAAGAAGTTCGAAGATTGCCCCAGCGACGTCG
>DASWGX010000008.1:0-6357 GCA_036393455.1 Polyangiaceae bacterium | reverse complement strand
CGCGAGGGCGACTTCTCGCCGCAGTTTTCGGTAAAGCACATGCTCAAGGACGTACGGCTCGCGACCACGATGACCTTCGCGACCAAGTTGCCCCTCGGCACCGCGGTGCAAGCACGCCTGGAAGATCTGGTGGCGAAAGGGCTCGAGGGACAGGACATCGCGGCGCTGATCGCCACGCTCTGATCGCGTCGCTTTCAGGGATCGCCGTAGCCCAGGCGCGGAGCGCGCTCGGCGAGAAAGCGCCGCACGCTGCGCCGCTCGTCGGCGCCGACCTCGAAGAGGTCGAACACCGTCTCGTCGAGGCCGCGCCGGAGCTCGGCGTTCACTCCCGAGCGCGAGGCCTCGCGCGCGCACCAAGCCAGACGCTCGAACAGCGCCGCGTCCCTGCGCGGCCGAGGCAGGCGGCGCAAGTGCGAAAGCTTGACCTGGGGGAACGCGGCCTGGCGTGCATCGCGCTGCCGCGCGACGTGGAGCGCGCGGTAGAGCGCGCTGTTGAGCAGCGCCACGAGCACCTCCTTGGGCCATTCGGGGTGCTCGAAACCCGCCAGCAGGGAATTGCGAAAAGGGTCGCCTCGATGCAGCGCCGCGATCGGCACCGCTGCAGTCTGCCTCACGACGAAGCCGACGGCATGATACGCGTCGACAGGGCGCGCGCGGCAGCCCGCAGCCTTGAGCAAGCTGGGTTCCGCGCGCAGGAACAGGCGTACCGGCCCCTGATGGAACTCGCGAACGTCGCGCCCCTCGAGCAGCGGGTAGTCGAACGGAGCTTCCGGCGCGACCCCGCGCCGGAGCAGTCTCCGGCTGGCCTTGCGCGACGTCTGAAAACCCATTTCTCCGAACACTTCGCGCGGCAGCGCCGCCGCTTCGGCGAGGCGCGTCAGCGTATCCGGCGCCGCGACGCTGCTCGCGATCGCGGTGCAACGCTGTCGTTCCACGAGGCTCCACGCCGCTTCGCTGGGCGCGGCCTCGGTCGAGACGTCCGCGATCAATGCGAAACACGGCTGCGTCACGCCGTCGAAGGCGTCTTGCCCGAACTCCAACAAGGGCTCGCGCACCCGGTGACGCCTAGTGACGGCGCGCCGCACGTGGCGATAGCCGTGCAAGTCGGCGAGCGGGCTCGGGACCAAGAGCCCCACGCTGCCCTCGGGAGCTAGCTTCACGGCGCGCTCGGCGAAGAGCCCGTGCAGCGTGGGAAAACCGCGCCAGGCCTCGAAACGACGCGAGAGCCTGGCACGGCGAGTGGCGCCGAGAGGCTGGGCAGAACGGCCGGCATAGGCGACCCACGGCGGATTGCCGACGACGAAGTCGAACCCACCCTCGCGCGGCAGCCGAGGGGGCGCGTCGAAGAGCGCGTCGCCCACGCATAGTCCCGACCCGAGCTCGCGCGGCTCCGCATCGGCGCGGCCCACCAAGAACCAGAGCGCGGCCTCGGCGACCGCGACGGCGAGCGGGCTCGTGTCGATTCCAAAAACGCAGCGCGACACGATCTCTTCGAGGTCGCTCTTTGCGCCGTTCGCCGCGCGCGAATCGACGCACGCCGCACCCACTTTCGACGCCGCGAGGCGCCCGCACGCCAGCCGCGCCGCAAGCTTTCTCGCCACCGGCAGCAAGAACGCACCGGCTCCCGTCGCCGGGTCGCAGACGCCGAGCGCCAAGAGCTCCGAAACACGCTCGGCGGGCGCGAGCTCGTCGATGCGAGCGAGCCGCGGCTCCAACAGCGCAGCCACGACCCAGTTCGCGAGCGCCGGGGGCGTGTAGTAGCTCCCGCTCGGTTTGCGGCTCTTCTGCGCGCGGGGCAGCGAAAGGCGAGCCGAACCGGCAAGCGGAATGAACGGCTCCAGGATGGCACCGACGAGGTCCACCGCGACGCCGTCGCGAGTAGCTTCGAGCGCGCGATCGAGCTCGGAGAGCACCGCGCCGCGCTCGAGCGGAGCCAGTCGATCGAGGACTCGCGCCGAACCGCCGCCGCCACAGGCAAGCGCCGCGAGGCGCGAGCGCCGCGGGGCCGGATCCCAGCGCGGCGCGCCGCCTACGAGCCCGCGCTCGAGCAGGCACTGGAACACGTCGGCGACGAGCTCGAGCCCGCTGGTTTCGGGCAGGCCGGCGGCGACGATTTCGATGCTTCGCGAAAGCGCGCGCACGAGGGAGCGCACGACCCCGGAGGAGCCGTCCTCGACGCGGGACGCACCGGCAGCGACGATCACAGCTTGCCGGATAGTCGCTCACCGAGGCGCAAAGCTGCAAGCATACCGCCAGGATCGGCCTTGCCGCTCCACGCGATGTCGTAACCGGTGCCGTGGTCGACGCTGGTCCGAACCACGCGAAGGCCGACGGTGACGTTGACGGCGTCGCCGAAGCTCACGAGCTTCATCGGGATGGTAGCCTGGTCGTGGTACATCGCGACGACACCGTCGTATTCTCCGGCAGCGGCCTTGCGAAACGCCGTTTCGGCCCCCAGCGGCCCGTACAGTCGCGCCGCGGCGCCGAGCTCGCGTTCGGCGCGCCGCACCCCGGGAGCGATTGCCGCACGCTCTTCGCCGCCGAACATTCCCTGTTCGCCGGCGTGCGGGTTGAAGGAGCAGACGGCGATCTTGGGACGGCGGCAGCCGAGCGCCGCGAGCAGCCGCGAGAGAGCCACGACGGCTCGTGCCACTCCGGCGGCGGAAAGCGCGGCGCTCACGCGCGAAAGCGGCAAGTGCGTCGTCACGAGCGACGTTGAAAAACGTTCGGCGGCAAAGCACATGACCGTCATTTCACCGCCTTCTTTTGCGCACAGCCACTCGGTGTGCCCGATGAAATGCTGCCCCTTCTTGCCTGAGCGACTGATTGCCCACTTGCTGACCGGACCGGTCACGAGCACGCGACCGGGTTCGGCGAGGCAGAGCGCGTGCGCGACGTCGATGTACTCGAGCTGGGCGCGACCGGCCCGTTTCGAGGGGCGGCCCGCGCGGCGATCATGCTCCGCGAGCAGCTCGCCCGCTTGCAGAATTCCGATTTTCCCCCGGGGCACCGCCGCGTCGTTCACCGGCGCGAGCAAGCTCCGCCGGACACGGCGAAGCTCGGCCGCCGCGTGAAGGGTCGCGGCATCGCCGACCAAGAGAACCCGGCGCCTTTCCAGCACTGCGGCGGCCACGCACACCTCGGGCCCGATGCCGGCGGGGCAACCCGTGGAGACGACGAGCAGCGGCGCTTCGTGGCGCTTCGCGCGCCTAGACGAGGTCGTCTTCGGGGCTTTCTTGGAGCGGGCTCTCGACGACATCGGGCGCGCGCAGCTTGTAACCCGAGCCTCGCAGCGTTTCCAGCGGCAGGGCGTCCCCGAGCTTGGCGCGTAGACGCCGGACGTGGATGTCGACCGTGCGAGGACCGCCATCGTAGCGGTTGCCCCAGACGCGAGCCAGAAGATGCTCGCGTGAAAGCACCTTGCCGCGGCGCTCGCAGAGGTAGCCGAGCAGCGCGAACTCCTTCGCCGTCAGATTGACCGGACGTCCGTCGACGCTCACTTCGTGCCCGGCTTTGTCGACCACGATGCTGCCGACCTTGTGCCGTTCCTCGGTGGCGAACTCGCTGCGCCGCCACTCGAGCGCGCGGATGCGACCATAGAGCTCCTCGGGAACGTACGGGTGCAACACGAAGTCGTCGAACCCGCTCGCCGGATCGATGCGCGCCACCTGGCCCACGGTAACCGCCACCATCGCCCCGACGTTGTCGAAGTACGGCTCTTTCCGCACCGCCCGCAGCGCGGCCACCGCGAGGTCGGGGCGATCCAGAGCCTCGAACACGAGGGCGCGCGGACGAATGTCGAGCTCTTCGTCGTCATCCTCGATCAGGTTTACCGGGTCGTCCCAGAGGTCCAACGTGCGCACGGTGGCGCCAAGCTGGCGCAACGTCGCCGCAGCGCCTTCCTCTCGCTCGAGCATGGGACCATGACCGACGACCGCGACGTAGCTTTTCGCACGAGCGGTTATGATTTCAGGTGATTTCAGTGCCACCGACGGTTATCCGTGCAATTTTCATGGTTGGACAGCCGACGCCAACGGGGACACTTTGGCCGTCTTTGCCGCAAGTCCAGATACCGTCGGACAGTTCGACATCATCGGCCAGCATTGTTACCTGGCGGAGTGTTTCGGGACCGTTACCAATCAGGTTGACCCCTTTCAGGGGCGCCGTGAGGCGTCCGTCCTCGATCAAGTAGCTTTCCGTCAACGAGAAGACGAAGTCGCCGTTCGAGATGTCGACCTGACCGCCGCCGAAGGACCGAGCAAAGACCCCGCGTCGAACGCTCTGCACGACCTCTTCGGGAGCGTGAGGGCCGGCCAGCAGGACGGTGTTCGTCATCCTCGGCATCGGCGCGCAGGCGAAGCTCTCGCGCCGGCCGTTGCCTGTCGGCTGCGTCTTGAAGTGGCGCGCCGACAGGCGGTCTTGCATGTATCCGCACAGCACGCCGTTTTCGATCAGGATGTTCTTTTTTGGCTCCACCCCTTCGTCGTCCACGTTGATGGACCCACGGCTCTGAACGAAAGTCGGGTCGTCGACCACGGTGCAGAGCTCGCTCGCGACGAGGTTGCCAACCTGTCCGGTATAGTTGCTCGTCCCCTTGCGGTTGAAGTCTGCTTCCAGGCCGTGGCCGACGGCCTCGTGCAAGAGAATGCCGCTGTCGCCTGGCCCCAGCACGACTTCGAGCTGACCGGCCGGCGCCTTTCGGGCGTCGAGCATGACTATCGCCTGGCGTGCTGCCTCGCGGCCGTGAAACTCGGGCGTCTTGTGATCGAAGTAGCCGAGCGTCATGCGTCCGCCGCCGCCGCTCCGGCCCGATTCACGCCTCCCGTCGACCTCGGCAATGGCGCGAACCCCGAGCCGCAGGAGCGGCTGGACGTCGTAGGCGAGCCGTCCGTCGCTCGTGGCAATCAAGACTTCACGGATCTCCTCGGCGAAGGAAGCCTCGGCCTTGACGATGCGAGAGTCGTAGGCGAGCGCGGCTTTCGCGGCGCGTTCCAGAAGCGCTCGCTTTCCGGGTCCGGGTTCGTCGATGCTCGGCACCGAGAGCTCGTAGCGGCTCGGCAGCACGATGGGGTTCACCGCCGCCGGTGGCGCGCCGGGCCCGGTGTTGGCGATGCGCGCTGCGGTCTCCGCCGCACGCTTCATGGCCTCCCAGGTGAGATCCTCGACGTGCGCGTAGCCGGTGGCGTCGCCCTTTTGAACGCGCACGCCGAGCCCCATGCTGACGCCCCGAGAGGCGCTGCGCAGTATCCCTTCCTCGAAGGAAAGACCGCCGCCCGCGCGGTACTCGAAAAACAAGTCGGCGTAGTCACCGCCGCGGCCGAGCGCTACCTCCAGCAGCCTAGCGCACGAGCCCGCGTCGATTCCGGAAGCTGAACCTGGGGCAAAAGGCGCGCTGTAGTCTCGGCTCTTGGTCATGGCCCGTCAACATGCGGCCAACGGCGCTGAGCCGCAACCCGGAACACCGGGGGCGCCGCTTGCCGCGGAGCGGGGGTCGGGCTTATGAGGAGACCTCATGAATCCCACGCTGATCTTTCTGCACGTCACCGCCAACCTCGTCTGGATCGGCTCGATCTTGGCGACAGGTCTCCTGCTCGCAGCGCCCGAGGCGGCGGTCGAGGTGCGCGGCAAGCTGGCCCATCGCGTGTACCGGCGCCTGGCGGCTCCGGCTTTCGGCGTATCGCTGATCCTGGGTGCGATCATGCTCGTGCAAAATGCCGACTTTTACTTCGTGCAAACGAAGTTCATGCACATGAAACTCACCTTCGCGCTCGTGGTCATCGTGCTGCACCACGTGATTGGCCGCAAAGCCCGGCGCGCCGCGCGTGGAACCGACCCGGGACGGGTCGGCTGGCTCCTTTGGCTCTTGGGAGCCAGCTCCGCGCTGGCGGCGTTCGCCGTCGTGAGCCGCCCGTTATAAGCGCTCTCGCCGGGCACGGGCGTAACCCCCTAAACCGCGCAAACCCGCGAGTCGTAAAGCCCCGAGTGGTAACCCATGCGTCGTACCGGGCGCGATGCGGGCCCCGGAACGCACAAAAAGCCCTGAAAATCTGCGGTTCGGTGGCGTGGCTCACTTGACCCCCCACCCGGCGCCGACGTAAGCTTTAGCGCTTCGGATTGGCCTGGCGAAGCGGCGAAAAAGGACGCACCCTCGGACGGACGTGGCAAGCGATCGCGAGAAGATACTGCAAGCGGCGCAGCGATACGTCGACAAGAAAAGGTACGATCGGGCGATCGCCGAGTATCAGAAGATCGTTCAGGAGGATCCGCAAGACGCACGGATCCTCCTGAAAATCGGCGATCTTCAGGCGCGGATGGAGGCGTACCCGGAGGCGATCGCCACCTACGACCGAGTCGGAC
>DASWGX010000007.1:0-5153 GCA_036393455.1 Polyangiaceae bacterium | reverse complement strand
GTGTGATGGACGAAGGGCGGGCGCTCGGCGGCGTGGGTCAGCACCCGCAGCGGGAAGAGCAATGCGGCGAACGCGGTTCGGTAGGCTTCGGCGGCGACGGGGATCGTGTTGACGGCGGCAAACACGGCGCCGACGAGCGCGCATGCGGCGACGACCTCGCCGGGGCGTGTCGAAACTGGGCGGCCCGCGAGCTTGCGCCGCATCTCCAGGACGGACACCAGCAGGAGCGGCACGACGATGAGACCGCAAATGTCCGAGAGCTTTCCGGTGAGCGCGCTGGGCGCTCGCCATTTCCAGAAGTGGTCGTTCAGGGCCCAGAGCGAAGCCGCCGCGAGACTCAGCGGATGTAAGAGCGCGGCTCCGGCCGTTTCTCGATTTGCCGGAGCGACGAGGGGCGTCGCGCCGGCCGCGGAGGTTCGGGCGGCCATCAGTCGGCCTCCTGAAACTCGAGCTCGATGTAGGTCGGGGCATCGCCCTCGCACGACCCGCTCCTCACCGTGACGCTGGCGGTGACGCCGAGTTCGAGCTCGCCCTCGAAGTCACCGCGCATGAACACGACCTCGAGGTCGCCGCAATCGCGCGAGCCGCAGTCGATGCCGAGCGAGCCGTCGCCCCAGACGTCGCCAATCGGCCCGGCTCCGGCGTCGGCGCCGTTCTCGAACACGGAAAAGGTCACGGGCGGCTCGACGTCGAAAACGACGCGTTCGATCACACCGTCGACGCGGGCGACGAAGGCGAGACGCCGTTCACTTTCGCCGGCCGCGAGCGTAGTTTTGCCCGCGAGCTCCGCGTCGCGAAAGCCTTCGTCGCACGACGTCGCCAGCGTGAGGTACGCGGTGACGAGCATGGCGACGAAGGCCGCCAATTGCCGTAGCCCCGCCCGCAGATCCGTTGCTCTCATCGCGCTGGCTCCCGCGGCTTGCCGATGCTTTCGAGCTCGAGAGAAAGGTGAACGAAGGCGTAGGTGGCGTTGAACGCGCGATCGAACACGAGCCCGAGGGGGTTGAAGTCGAGGACGGCAAAGCCGCCCCCGACGGAGCCGGCGACCGGGCTTTTCCGCGGTAGGCGGCCTCGGCCGCCGAATAATAACGCGTACCCCTTTTCGACGCCGGCCGGGTCGTCGTCGAGACCCGACGAAACGAAGCCGCCTCCCACGGCGAGCTCGAATGCCAGCGTCTCTTTCGCCAACAGCACTTCGAACCCGGGCTGGATCGAAAACCACGTGGGACGGATGCGAAATGAATACTCGTCGGCTGCCGTGGCCAGCACGAACTCCGTTTCGACGCCGCGCGCATAGGCAGCGCTCAACTTCGGTCCGAGCGCGACGGACGAACTCAACACGACCTTGTACATCGCGCCGGCGTGTACGCCGAACGCCATGGCGGCCTCCTCGCGTTCGAAATCCAGCAAAGAAAGCTGGTTCGGCGCGCTCTCTTCTCGCTGATACCGGTGGCGAAAGCTGATGTATCCGAGGCTCGGGCCCACGGTTGCGGCAACTCCTTGGCGACGGTCAGCGGCGTCGGCGCGCGGCGCCGCGACGAAGAACAGCGCCAAAAGCGCGAAACCGGCGGTCCCGTGGCGTCCGCAGCGCGCGTGCCGTCCAAAGCAAAACAAGGGCATCGGTTGCCGGTCCTCCAAGCAAGTAAGCTCCCTTGTTTCTAGCAGCCCGCGCGGCCCCGGCCCCTCGCTCGCTGCACATTCCCTGCTTCACTTTCGGACGGCCGTGTACGGATCTGCACGCTCCGCCTTTCCTTCCAGCGGCGGGGGCGAGATCTGCCAGGCGATGAAGCCTGCCAGAACGTAGGTCATGTAGGTCAGCACGAAGACGAGCAAGCCGAAAAGGACTCCCTGGTTCGCGGGGTGTCCGAGCACGGGAAAGGTGACGGCGAGAAAGAGCTCGCGAACGCCGAGGCCGGAAATCGAGATCGGCAACAGGCCGAGCAGGCTCGTGATCGAGAGGACGCTCGAGGAGTCGATGAAACCGATGGGCGCGTCGATGGCGATACCGATGTAGTAGCCCTGAACGTAGATGAGAAGGTAAGCGCCGACCGTCAAGGCGAGGCCGTAGGCGATTCGCGGCGTCAAGAGACCGCGCAGACAAGCGAGAAACCGGTCGAGGCCGCCCGCGCCGAGTCGAGCTTCGAAGCGTCGATAGACGCGACCGAGGGCAGCTTCTGCAACCCCCGGTATCAGGAAAACGAGCGGCCCGGCCACGGCCAGCCCGATAGAGACGACCATCGCCTGGGCCAGACCTCCGTGGATGGCGGACGCAAAGTGCGCGGCCCCGACCGCGGCAAAGCCCGCCAGCACGTACATATCACAGAACCGGTCCATGACCGTCACCGCAAGGCCATCACTGTACGGCACGCCGGCCTCGCGACGGGCGTACTGAACGCGGAGGACATCGCCGATGCGGCCGGGAGTCACCATACCGAGGTAGACGGACGTGAGGACCGCGACGTATGCCCGGCCGAGCGCGTAGTGGTAGCCGCGCTGGCGCAGCAGATCCCTCCACCGAACCACCTTGAGGTGTAGTACGAGAACGTTCAGGGAGGACACCCAGAGCAAGGTTCGCCAGTCCGTATTCGTCAGCGCCTCGAGGAGCCTGCTCGGGCCGACGCGCCAAACGACGACGGCGAGCAGCGCGGGACCCACGAGGCGAAGGACACGCCGCAGCAGCGCGCTGGAACTTGCTCGAGGCGATTGCGTTCCCAATTCGACTCGTGAACTATAGCCAGCGTCCCAAAGGGGCAGTGAACATTCCCATGACTCGTCGCTTACTGTCTTTCTTGGCTCGGTGGAAGGCGGGCGGGACCGAGCAAAGGGTCACCCGCGTCGGCCTCGTCGCTTGCTGTGCTCTCTACCTCGGGTTTGCCTTGCTTCACACGTACATGCTGAAGCCGTACCGCCCTGGAGACGAGCAGCGTCACACCAAGTACGCCTATGCCATCGGCGCCAAGGGCCGCCTTCCCAAGCTGAGAGAGACGCGGGCAGCCAACCACCCGCCTGCTTACTACGCCCTCGTGGCAGCGGTATCCCCGCAGGGCAAGCAACGAGGCTACGTGCTTCCGGGACGTCTCGTTTCGGTGTGCTTCGGGCTCGTCGCGGTAGCCTACGCGTTCTTCCTGCTGCGACGGCTGTTGCCGAACCACCCCGCCGTCGCGGTGTCGGGAACGGC
The DNA here is from genome assembly GCA_036393455.1 of Polyangiaceae bacterium. GTDB lineage: Bacteria > Myxococcota_A > Polyangia > Polyangiales > Polyangiaceae > DASWGX01. The sequence continues at coordinate 1,975 of DASWGX010000007.1, read as the reverse complement.
GCTGATAGCCTTCATGCCGACCTATGCCAACAACCCGGCGGTGCTCGGAAACGACGCCATGTCGATCGCGGCCGCCTTCGCCCTGGCGTACTCGAGCGTCTCGATCGTGCTGTCGGGGCCGAGCCTGGGTCGCTGCGTTCACGTCGGCGTATGGATGTGCCTGGGGGCGCTCGCTCGGGTCTCCGCCGCCGGCTTACTGCCCGCGACGCTCGTCGGCGTGGCGGCCGGGGTCTACCTGCACTCCGGAGGTACGCCGCGGCGGCGCGCCGCGCTCGCGGCGCTCATCGGCGTCGCGTTGGTCGGAGCCGTCGCCGCGTCGTCGGGCTGGTTCTATTTCAGAAATCAAGAAAAGCTCGGAGACTTCAGCGGTACCGATGCGATCCTCGACATCAAACGCTATAACCCGGTCCGCTCGCTGACGGAGGTCATCTTCAGCTGGAAGATGTGGAAGTACATGTACAACGAAACCTGGGGCAAGTTCTCCGGCATGATCCGAATCAAGGGAACACTGCGCCAGTTCGTCTGGGTCTTGACCGACGCGTCCTTGCTCGGCGCGGCCGCGGCGCTGTTTCGCACCCGCGTGTGGCGCGAGCTTCGCACTCCTTTTCGTCCCCGCGTCATCGCCTGGGCCATCCTGGCGCTCTTCTATGCGAGCGTGATAGTGCCGGCGCTGCACTACCACGCCCAAGGCGGCGGAATGCACCAACGCTACTTCTTCGGCGCGCTCTACGCGCCGGCGCTGGTGCTCGCGCTCGGCGTCACGTGGTCGAAGAGCCGCTTCGTGGGGCTGCTCGGCACCTGTTCCTTCTTCCTTTTGGCCCTGAGCTGTCATCTGACCTACGCGGCCATCCTCGCGGGAGAGATTCGGGATTTCCCGGTCACCGCCGCGCTGCAGGCGGCGGGCGCTCCCCATGTAGCGGCGCTCTCGATGCTGATTCTAATCCTCTGGGTCCTCGGTTTCGCCGGGATGGTCTACGCCGTCGCCGTCCTGCACAGGCCTTTGAAGCTCGTGGAGGCGTCCCGTGGCTGACCGGGATTGGGCCAAGCACCTCAGCGTCGTCATTCCGGCTTTCAACGAGGCGGAGGGCATCGCCCCGACGCTCGCGGGGCTCCGGCAGGCGATACCGGAATGCGAGATCATCGTCGTCGACGACGGCAGCACCGACGCCACCTGCGCCGAGGTATCGGCGTTCAGCGGCGTGCGCCTGATCCGTCACGGTTACAACCGCGGCTACGGAGGCGCGCTCAAGACCGGAATCCGTGCGGCCACCCGCCGCTTCGTGGCGTGGTTCGACGCGGACAACGAGCACCGGCCCGAGGATCTCGAGCGTATGACCCGACGCATGACGACCGAGCCCGTCGTCGCCGTGATCGGCCGCCGCGACGCGCCGGGGGCTTCGGTGGTTCGCAGCTCCGGCAAGCTCGCGATCCGCTGGGTGGCGCGCCTGCTGGGAGTGAGCATCGGAAAAGACTTGAACTGCGGCCTGCGGGTCTTTCGTCGCTCCGTCATTCTGCGCTACCTCCCGCTGCTTCCGGACGCGTTCAGCGCGAGCATGACGAGCACGATGATTCTGGTCGAACGCGGCTACAGTTTCGCGTTCGAGCCCATCGTCACCAACGCCAGGATCGGAACCAGCAAGGTCCGTCTCGGCGATGGGTTTTTCACGATTGCGCTCGTGCTGCGCATGGTGATGCTCTTCGCTCCGATGCGCATCTTCCTCGGCGGCGGCGGCATCATGATCCTCGCCGGCAGCGCGTACGGCCTGTTCAGGGCTTATTCGACGGGCAGGGGCCTCCCCGTGGCCGGCCTTCTCGTCATCATGACCGGCATCCTGCTCATCATGTTCGGGCTGGTCGCCGACCAGCTCAGCGCGCTCCGGCTCGGCCAGCTCACCGCGCCGTCCGACGAGGCCGACATCGAGGAAGCCGAGTGACTTCCGAGCACACGTCCATGACGGCGCCTGCCGACATGAAC
>DASWGX010000006.1:0-5439 GCA_036393455.1 Polyangiaceae bacterium | reverse complement strand
GCGGCGGCCTACTCTCGGGCTTCGAACCGGGGGCGCTGCGCGGGGGCGGAGGCAGCGAACGCGGCGCCGACGGCGGACGAGGCGGCACGGGCGGACCCGCGGATACGGGCCGAGGTGGGGCGGGCGCCGCCTTGGAGCGCCGCGGTGCGGGCGGGCGCTCGGACGCCTGCTGCGGTCGTGGAACGACGCTCGCTCGCTCTTTGGCAGCCGGGGGGACCTGCGAGCGCGGGCGGGGTGGCGCCGGGCGTTCTTCTTTCGGCGAGTGTTTCGGCGAACTGGCTTCGTCGGACATTCCGTGGGGTTCCGGTAGCTTAACACGCCCGCGTCCGGCGGCGGCAGCCAGCCGTCGAGGGCTCGCTCCCGATCCCTGAGCGTGCCTCGACATGCTATCTACGCGCTCGCCGTGAGCCCCGTCGAGCTGTTGGTCCTGGAAGGTGTGCGCGCGATCGATCCGGCCTCCGGCATCGACGCCACCGTCGACGTGGTCATCGAGAAGGGGCGAATCGTCACGATCGGCGCCGGAGCCGGCGCTCAGGCGGCCGCGAGCGAGCGCGCTCGACGCATCGACGGCAAGGGTCGCTGGCTCCTGCCAGCCTTTGTCGATCTGCACGCTCACCTTCGCGAGCCCGGCCACGAGTACAAGGAAGACGTCGCTTCGGGGCTTCGGGCGGCGGCAGCGGGTGGCTACGCCCATGTCTGCGTGATGCCGAACACGCAGCCGGTCAACGACACGCGCGCCGTGACCGAGCTGATGCTCGCCCGCGCTCGCGAATGCGGCGGCCCGCGTTTGCATCCCATCGCGGCGATAACGTTGGGACAGCGCGGCGAACGGCTCACGGAAATGGCCGAGCTCCGGCGCGCCGGAGCCGTCGGCGTGAGCGACGACGGCGTCTGCCTGATGTCGAGCGCGGTGATGCGCCGCGCGCTGGAATACGCCAAGAACTTCGACATGCCCGTCATCCAACACGCCGAGGATCACGAGCTGACGCGAGGCGCCGACATGCACGAAGGCGGCGTCTCGGTGAGGCTCGGCCTGCGCGGCTGGCCGCGCGTGGCAGAAGACGCGATCATCGCGCGCGATCTCTTGCTGGCCGAATACACGCGCGGCCGCTATCACGCCGCGCACGTGTCCACCCAAGGCGCGGTCCGCTTGATTCGCGAGGCGAAGAGCCGCGGGCTCGGCGTGAGCTGCGAAGTGACGCCTCACCATCTCTTGCTCACCGACGCATCGGTGCTCGGCTACGATACGGCGTGCAAGGTCAACCCACCCTTGCGCGAGCCCGAAGACGTCGCGGCGCTCAGAGCCGCGCTCGCCGACGGAACCATCGACGCCGTTGCCACCGACCACGCACCGCACAGCTCGCTCGAGAAGGACTGTGAGTTCAGCGAGGCAAAGCCGGGCATCATGGGCCTCGAGCTCTGCTTCGGCCTGCTGCTCGAGTTGGTCGGCAAGGACGGCTTGTCCCTCGAACGCTTGATCGAGGCCCTTTCGACGCGGCCCGCCCGCATCGCCGGCATCGAACCGCCGCGGCTCAAGCCGGACAGCGTCGCCGAATGCATTCTGGTGGAACCGGGTGCGCGCTGGCGGCCGCGCCAGGAGCGACTGTTCAGCAAGAGTCAGAACACGCCGTTTCTCGATCGCGAGCTCACCGGCAGGGTACTTTTGACCTGCGCCGAAGGCCGCATCGTTCACGACAGAGTCCCGGGAGGCACTCAATGATCGGCACGCGCGCGTACCTCGCACTGGCCGACGGAACGATATTCCCCGGTACGCCGCTCGGAGCGTCCATGACGACCACGGGGGAGGCCGTGTTCACTACGGGGATGACCGGCTACCAGGAAGTCCTCACCGATCCGAGCTACGCCGGCCAGCTCGTGACGATGACGGCCCCGCAGATCGGCAATACGGGTATCAATACCGAAGACCCGGAAAGCGTGGCGGGCAAGCCGCACGTGGCCGGCTTCGTGGTCCGGGAAGCTAGCCCGATCGCCAGCAGCTGGCGCTCCGAAAGCTCGCTCCACGACTACCTCGCCCAGCACGGAATCACGGCTATCTCCGGCGTCGACACGCGCCGGCTGACGCGTCACCTGCGCGACCACGGCGCGCAGAACGGCGCCATCGGTGCCGAAAGCCCCGACGTCTTGGTGGAGCGCGCGCGGGCGGCTCCGTCGATGCAAGGGCTCGATTTGGTGGCGCGCGTGACACCGTCCGCCCCCTACGAGTTTTCCGAGTCGCGGAGACGATGGTCGGTTCCTTTCGAATCAGCCGACACGCGCGGCGCGGCGCGGAACTTCCACGTCGTGGCCGTCGACTACGGCGCCAAGCGCAACATCCTGCGTTGCCTGGTCGACGCCGGCTGCAAGGTTACGGTCGTGCCCGCAACGGCCAGCGCGGCGGACATCCTGGCGCGCTCGCCCGACGGCATTTTTCTCTCGAACGGCCCGGGAGACCCGGCCGCGGTCACCTACGCCGTCGACACCATCCGCGGGCTCATCGGCAAGCGCCCGCTGTTCGGCATCTGCCTCGGCCATCAGCTGCTCGCCCTTTCCCTCGGCGCGAAAACCTACAAGCTCAAGTTCGGCCACCGCGGGCTGAACCAGCCCGTGAAGGATCTCGGCACCGGACGCATCGAAATCACGAGCCAAAACCACGGCTTCGTCGTCGACGTGGATTCCATTGCCAAGGTCGCCACCACCACGCACCTGCACCTGAACGACGGCACGAGCGAAGGCCTCGAAGCGCCCGAAGCCGCGGCGTTCAGCGTGCAGTACCACCCGGAAGCCGCCGCGGGCCCGCACGACGCGCTCCATCTGTTCCGCCGCTTCACGCGCTGGATCGAAGCGCATGGCTAACGCGCGAGACGTCCGCCCATGAGCCTGCTTCCTGGTGCCGCGCTCGAGCGGACCAACGGCGCAGGCGTCGCCTCGGGCTCGCGACGCCTGTACATGGTCAGCCTCGGGTGCCCGAAGAATCGCGTCGACAGCGAAGTCATGCTCGGCGTCGCGCTCGAACACGGCATCGTGCCCGTCTCCGACCCCGTGGACGCGGACGTCATCGTCGTGAACACCTGCGGCTTCATCGAATCGGCGAAAAAGGAGTCGATCGAAACCATTCTCGAGCTGGCGGAGCACAAGCGGCGGGGACGCTGCCGCACCCTGGTCGTCGCTGGTTGTTTGAGCCAGCGCTATGGCCCGGAGCTGATGCAGGAGCTACCGGAGGTCGATCATTTCCTCGGCTCGAGCGACATGTTGCGGCTCGAGCAGGTGCTCGGCGGCGAGGCCGAACGGATGCTGATCGGAAACCCCGCCGACTGGGTGATCCGCGCCGGCGATCCGCGGCGCGTCAGCACGCGCGGCGCGAGCGCCTACTTGAAGCTCGGCGAGGGCTGTAACAGAAGTTGTTCGTTTTGCGTCATTCCGCAAATTCGCGGCAAACAGCGCTCGCGCGCGCCGGACGACGTCCTCGCCGAAGCGCGCGCCCTGGTCGCGCACGGCGTGCTCGAGTTGAACTTGGTCTCGCAGGACACGGTCGCCTACGGCCGCGACCTCGGACGTCCCGCGGCGCTCGCACCGTTGGTCTCGGCCATCGCGGACCTTCCCGGTCTCTGCTGGGTGCGACTTTTCTACCTCTATCCGGAGAAGCTCGAGCCGGGCCTGATCGAGCTCTTGGCCGGGCATCCTCGCGTTTTGCCGTACGTGGACATGCCGCTTCAGCATGCCTCCGACTCCATGCTTCGGCGCATGAAGCGAGGCCACGGCGGGGCGCGGCTCCGGCGCGTGGTCGAGCGGCTCCGGCGCGACGTTCCGGAGGTCGTGCTCCGAACCGCCTTCATCGTGGGGCACCCGGGCGAAACCGAGCAAGACTTCGAAGAGCTCTGCGACTTCGTGCGCTTTGCGGAGTTCGATCGCGTTGGCGTGTTCAGCTATTCCGACGAGGAAACCAGCGCGAGCCGTCGCTTGGACGGCAAAGTGCCCGCGGCCGTCGCAGAGCGTCGCGCACGACGTCTCATGGCCGTGCAGCGCCCGATCAGCCGGGCAAAGAATCGCGGCCTCGTCGGCCGCGACCTCGAGGTTCTGGTCGAAGGCCCCAGCGAAGAAAGCGAACTCGTCATGGCGGGCCGGCACTCCGGGCAGGCGCCGGACATCGACGGCGTCGTCTACCTTTCGGGCGAGCCGGTAAGGCCGGGGTGCATGGTGACGGCACGCATCACCAAGGCCACGGACTACGATCTGCTCGGTGAGGTCGCGCAGACCGAAGCTTCCGAGTCCGAGCGCCGGGCGCCCGCTGATCCGGTGCCGATGCCGGGGCCGCCCCAGGGGCAAGCCCTGGTTCATCGTTCGAGCGATGGTCGAAAGGTGACGCTCAAGACCTTGTGATGACGTGCATTTGCGGCGCCGCGGTGACGCTCATTGAGCTTCCGGCACCGACACCGAGCGCGTCGGGCTGGTGCGGCCGCCCACCTCGTACCAGAGCACGAGTTCGTCGCCCTCCTCGGCGGGGATCGGGAAACGATACAGCCCGCTGCCATCGGTGAGTTGCCCGCCGATGAGCAAGCTTCTCGGGTTCAGCGCGAAGACGAGCGCACCGCCCGTGACCCGGCCGCTCAAGGTGGCGAAGCCCTGCTCGTCAGGTCCCTCGACGTCCGGCAGGCTAGGAGGCGGCAGCGGCAGCGTGCCTGGGGACAGGCAGGAGGAGGTGCCCAACGCCGCCATGAGAATCAGCCAACCTCTGCGCGATGGGCACGGCATGCGCGGTGAAGGCTAGCACGCTTGATGCCGCGGGCCTGGGCTCGCGAGCACGGGCAATATCACTCCGCTGCGGAGGTGTCCGCACCCGCTTGGACCAACTATGTTGGCATCGCGGGCAAACGCCGTTGGCACGCAATTGCAGAAGGATGGCCGGTCTCGGCCGAAGGTGATACGAGCACGAGAAAGCGAGGAAACCAACGTTTCGATGCTCGAGAAACTCGTCGCCATAGAGGGCGGCCGGTGATCATGGCCGCGAATGCTCTGGCATCGCCGGGGCTCAGGCCGTCGCCCCCGAGACAGGATGCGGTCGCGGGGAGCCAAGCGGCCCAGGCCGCCGTCTGGGCGCGGCGCATTCAACTGCTGCGTCCGCTCCCGGTCATCCTCTTGGCCGCGGGCCTGCTTTCCGCGTCGCCGCCGCCGCCCGATAGCGTCGTCGCTCAGCCTGACGTCGTCAAGGCCGCGAGCGAGCTACTCGCCTTTCACGGCCTTCGCGCCAGTCCGGCGGAGATCTTCAGCGTGGACGCGCCGGCGGGAACCTTGGTTTCGCGTTTCTTGCCCACGCGGCTGCTCGCGCGCGCCAAGCGCGCCGACGAGCCCGCGGACATCTATCTGTTGACGGCTCGTGTAGCGCCGGAAGGGCGGATCCTCGGCGAGGGGGGCGTCTACAATCTCACCGACACCTCCGCGGTC
>DASWGX010000005.1:0-6815 GCA_036393455.1 Polyangiaceae bacterium | reverse complement strand
TTTTCTCGAAGTGGCGGCGACGCCCAAGCCGAAGCGCGCACCGCGGGACTAGCGGGCGGCGCCTCCCAAGAACCTCGAACATGCGGAAGTTGGGCTGGGGCACAAGCCCCGCTATTACTAGCGGGCGGCGCCAGCGTCTCGCGCGCGCAGGCTCGCCGCGCCTTTTTCCGCCTCGAGCCAGGAAAAAAAAGTGGCGAGACAGGCGCGCTGGCTCTCCGGCATGTACTCGAAATTCCGGCCGCGATCGATGATCTCCCAGAAGTCCTTGCCCTGGACGTTTTCGAGCGCGTGTCGGATCGCGAGCAGCCGCTCCGCTGGCTCGCCCGCCATGTCCGCGCAAATGAGCCTGGCGCACTCTTCCTCTCCGATCGAGAGGTAATAGGCGGCGAGCTTGACCTGGGCCTTGCGTACGCCGAGCAATGCGTTTTCCTGACTGCGTACCCTGAGCGGGCGATCCAGCTCGAGAAACTGGTTCAACATCGCGCGTTCTTCCGGCGCGGCGAGATCGTGGGCGTACTGGCACAGCGCCGAAATGTCGTAGGCCACGGTTTCGGTGACGAAGGTGAGCTTCATGTCGAAGCTCACGTGCCCGTAGTAGTTCATGTGCTCGACGCCCTGTAGCGCCGCCGCGCCGTTGCCCTGCCGCAACATCGCTTCCACCAGCAGGCGATACTGATTCAGGACGTTGTATGCCGTGCGCACGTCGCGAGCGTTCAGGGTGGCCCGCAGGTACGAGTTCATGAAGCGGAAAACGAGCCGGACCAGCTCGCCGTCGCGCGCCTGACCCGCGCCCTCGCCGATGTAGCGCGTATCGATCGCGATCAGGTAATCGATGTCGCGCATTGCCGCGAGCGCCTCGTTGTAGATGCCCAAGTACTGGCGCATCACCTTCCACTCGACCCAGGTACGGCGCGCCTCCAGATCCTGAAGGCTTTCCGGATCCATCGCAACGAAGTCCGGATTTTCGCGGATGCCGGTGCCGATCCGAAACCAGTGCTCGCCGGCTCGCGGTTTTTGCTTGAGGTACTCGAGCGTAAAATCTTTCAGCGCGTCGACCGCGCCGCTGGCGATGATCTTGTCCTTGCCGGAAATGGAGTTCGAAGTGATGTCCGTCAGCTCCTCCATCGCCGCAAGCGCGCCGACCTGGGCCACCGCGACGCGCTCGGGGTCGGTGGCTCCGGCGCCGGCGACGGCCGTCTTGACCGCCTCGCGCCGGATCCGTGCGATGATGTTCATCGGCTCCAGGAACCAAAACACGTAGCCGAAGTAAGGCGCCATCACGAGCAGGCCGCCGGTGGTTGCGGCCAGCATCGCGACGAGCGCCACCTGTGGGACGTAGTCCTGCTTGAGCGAGACGCTCAGCCACACGCCGCAAACGCACGCGATGATGTAGTACGCCATCACGCCGAGGTTCACGCGATCGCGCATGAACATGCGCGCCACGCCGGTGTACCGATCGGCCGACAGCTGCACGATGATGCTCACGACTGTGATCACGATGCCGAAGACGGCCGCGATCATGCCGGCGAGCGAGCTCACCGCGTCGGTGATCGACTGCGGGTCGAAGCGCAGGTAGCTTCCGACCGGGTCGCGGCCCGCACGGCCCCAGCCCGGTCCCGAGAGGAAGTAGTCGAGGCTGTAGAAGCCCCAGAAAACCACGAGGGATGCGGACGCCAGCACGAAAATCGGCACGACCCATCGCCGGCGCATACTGAGCGGTCCCTGCATCGTCGCGGGCTACTTTATCCAATCCGGGCCAGCCGTCCATCGCCGGCCGAACGGGCGCACGGCCGCCGCCCGAGTTTTGTGCAAATCTCACAAGACATGACCGCTTCAACGCCCGGCGGGAGATCTCACGTGACGCTGTCGCTAGACTCGATTCGTGCGGCGGCGGCGCGCATCGGCGGCCGCGTGCACAGGACGCCCTGCTACGAGTCGCTGCGGCTCGGCCGGCTCCTCGACGCCCGAGTCTGGCTGAAGTGCGAGCACCTGCAGGAAACCGGGAGCTTCAAGGAACGCGGGGCCTGCAACAAGCTGCTCGATCTCGACGCGGGGGAGCGCGCACTCGGCGTCGTCGCCGCCAGCGCGGGGAACCACGCGCTCGGCCTCTCGTTTCACGGGCGCTCCCTCGGCGTGCCGGTCACCGTCGTCATGCCGCGCTTCGCGTCGATTTTGAAGGTGCGCCGTTGCCGCGACCTGGGTGCCCGCGTGATCCTTCATGGCGACAACTTCGACGAAGCGCGCGAGCGAGCGCTGGCGCTGGCGCGCGAGCAGAGAGCTTGCTTCGTCCACGGCTTCGACGACCTTTCCGTGATGGCCGGGCAAGGCACCGTGGCGCTCGAGATGCTGGAACAGGCGCCCGATCTCGACGCGGTGCTGGTGCCGGTGGGCGGTGGCGGGCTCATCTCCGGAGTCGGCGTCGCGATGCGCGCGCTTGCCCCCGCGCTGCGGGTGATCGGCGTGGAACCCGAGCACGCCGCCACGTTGAGCGCGGCGCTCCGGAGCACCGACGGCGCCAGCGTCGAGATCGATCTCGAACCGACGCTGGCCGACGGCCTTTCGGTGCGCCGTGCCGGGACCGAATGCCTCGCGATCGCGCGCTCGGTCGTCGACAAGGTGCTGCTCGTCGACGAGCCGATGATCGCCGACGGCATCGTGCAACTGCTCGAGCTGGAAAAGTCGGTGGTCGAGGGAGCCGGCGCGATCGGCATTGCCGCGCTGAAGAAATTCCCCGACGAGCTCCGCGGGCTTCGCGTCGGGGTGATTCTGAGCGGCGGTAACATCGACGTCAGCGTGCTTTCGCGCGTCATCGAGCGTGGCATGGCGGCCCAGGGGCGTCTGTGTCGCATCCAGGTGCCCTTGACGGACCATCCCGGCACCCTCGCGCACCTGCTCGCGGTGCTCGCCGACACGGGAGCCAGTATCAAGCAAGTCGACCACGACCGCGCCTTCGGGCCCGCGGACGTATCGATCGTCACCGTGCGCTGCGTCCTCGAAACGCGGGACCGCGAGCACATCGAGCAAATCCACGCCGCGCTCGACGCCCACGGAATACGCCACGAGCGCGCGTAGCCAGCGCCGTCGCTCCCGGCTCGGTCCGTCTCACCCGGAGCGCCCGAGCCAGTCCTTGAGCAACCGATCGGTGAACCGATCGAACCCTTCGCGATTCATGGCCTCGTAGAGCTCCGGGGGCTTCTTGCCCTCCTCCTGGAACTGCTTGAGGTCCGGCGGCCGCCAGAGCGAGTACTTCAGCGCGGGAGCCGACGATTCGCCCGGCAGGACGAAGAAGGCCTCGAACATGAAAGCCGCGCCCACGAACACCGCGCGCGGGCGCGAGCTCAGGTAGCCGCCCGAAAGCTGGGTTCGGTGCTCGACGAACAACGTCGGGACTTTCGGGGTGGGCGTTTCTTCCACGGCGTCCCCGATCTTGTCCCCGAGCTCGAAGTCGAGCATGTCCTCGGGAAACAGTTTTTGAAATGCCGCGATGATGCGCTGCCCCGACGCCTGCTCGTGCTTTCTTACCTGCCCGGCGTCGAAGTACTGAGCCGGCGACTGGTTCTTGTCCGTATAGTAAGGGTTCTTGCGCAGCATCTCGTCGATGCGTCCGCGCGACGGCACCGCCCTCTGGTGAAAGCGCACGTCCACCCTGGGACCGTGCAGGGCAGCGTAGTCGAGCAACTTGCGGAAGAACGGCACGAGCTCTCCCGCTTCTTCTCCCGCCGCAGCCTCGAAACGCCCGAATGCGGCGTCGTAGAGCGCGCGCTTGGCCGCCTGCCACTCGTTTTCTATCAGCTTGAAGCCGCTCGGGTACCTTTCCTTCAGCTTTTTCAGGGCCGTCACGGTTCCGGCACGGCGAGCCCGCTCGAGCTCTTTGAGCAGCGCCGCCCGGTGGACCGCGCTGACTTCTCCCTCGATTTTCGACTGCCCGTGCTTCTTTACGTAGTCTTCGATCGCTTCGACGCTGTCCTTCGCCATCGCGTCGCGCAGCTCCGCCCGAGGCAAGAGGATCTCGCGGACTTCCTGGCGCTCGCCTCCGCGTTCGAGGTACGCGCGGTAGGCAGCCGTGTCGTTTCTTTCGGTGGCCGCGCGGTACAACACGCGGGCGCTCAACTGGTTGCGCACCGACCAGACCGCCCATGCCAAGGCGCACGCGGCGGCGCCGCAGGCCACGGCCACGATGACGGGGTTCATGAAGCGCCGCCGCTGGATGCGTTCGGTGGGTGCGAGCGGATTCGGAATCCCGCTGTCGCGAAGCGGATCGAGAGCGCTGATTTCTCCGGCGCCGCCGAGCACCTGCGAAAAGCGCTGGCTGGCCTGTTCGAGCTCTTTCAAGGTCGCCGTGAGCGCCTGCGGGTCCGAGGTCGGAAACGAAAAGCTCGGACCGCTGCGCAGCGCCACCGTCACCTTGCCGGCGCTGGCGCGAAACTCGGAAACCTCCTCTATCGACCAGACGCGGAAAGTACGGCGGCGCGCGTCCACCGCACAGCCCGGGAAAACGTACACTCCCGGCCGAAAGGGGGACGCGCGGAGCTCCCAGCGCGCCGCCATGGCGCGCACGGTGACGACGCCGAGACCGATGCCGAACGCGACGTGGACGACGAGCCACACCGGCGACGCGAGCGCCAAGGGGTGATCGAGCTCGCCGTAACCCACGGTAACGAAAAACGCCCACGAGACGACGAGCAGGGCGCTGGCGCCCGCCCACGCGATGTGCGCCCACTGCCCGGTCTCGCGCACGACGATTGGAGTGGGGAGGCCCTCGCCGCGGGTGGCATTGATGAACCTATCCTGAAGCGAGCGCTCCAGCTTATAGAAGTCCACCCGTTGCATGATTGCTCGCGTTCGCCCTCTTTGGTTACGCTAGACAGGCCCCTTACCGCAACCCGTTAGCGGCGCGAAAGGCCTCCGGCTCGCCGCTCAAGCGCCGAAAAGCGTGGGGCCCACCCGGGGGGGAGCGTGCCGTTCACGGCTCCGAAAACCTCGCAGGGCGGCTTGCACGGACAGGTTTTGCGGCTCGCTCGGGACAAAAGGTGCAAGGGTGAGGGCGCGCGGCCAGCCAAGCTCGGGGAGCGTCGCGTCCACGGCCCGGACGAAGCGGAGCGTACGCAGCGCGTCGAACCAGGTGCCGAGACGGCGAATGCGTCGCGCTTCGGTACGGCACTCGCGGCGCACGCGCTCGAGCTCGGCATAGAGGCCTGCTTCGGCGACGTATTTTTGCCCCGCCTCGCCCATCGACGCGGCGCCCGCGATGAACTCTTCGGGGGCCGAGTCGTGCGGTGACGCCGCATACGAGCGCAGCGCCACCAAGAGAGCGCGGAGCGCCTCGAACGCGCCCGGATGATGAAGGGTAAACTCGAGACCCGCCTGCTCGCGGGCCTCGACGCGGGCCACCGCCGGTCCGGTGCCGAACGCGACGCGATCGGAACGTCGCGTCTGAATGCGGATCGGATTCGAATCGACACGAGCAAGCGGTCCCAACTTCGCGAGTTTCGAAAGCAGGTGGAAATCTTCCCCGCCCAGGCGCTTCGGAAAGCCGCGGGCCCGAGCGTAGGCGACGGCGCGCGGCACGCAAGCGCTGCCCACGCTGTGATACGCATACGGCGAGCTCGCGTGGCGGAGGCCGGCGACGTAGTAGCGCATCAGGATCTCGTAAAGCTCCGTTGCCCGGTCGAGCTCGACCTCGCCGCTCGGCGCGTGGAGGAACGGGAACAACAGAGCCGTAGCCGACGGCTCGACGTCGGCGCCGGCGCGAAAGTACTCGGCGGGCAACTCGACATCGGCGTCGCTACCGTACAGGTTCGAATCGCGAACGGCGCCCGATGCAAAGAGCGCGAGCGCGAGGTCGGTGCCGATTTTGCGCGCGAGCCCGACGCCCTGCTTCGGCGGCAGCCGCCTGCCCTCGGAGGCGCGATCGACGACGAACAGATCGAAGTCGTCCTCACGCCGCCAGACCGCCTCGCTGGGCAAGGTTCGCCGCGCCGAGCCCGTGAGCGATTCGAGCAGGACACCGTTCTGCCTATGCACGGCGACGGGCGCGTCGTCGGCTCCGTTGACGATCACGACGCAGAGCACGCGCCCGGGCGCCGAGCGCGCGGCGGCGAGATAGCCCTGATGAAAGCCCGGCGCTTCACGGCATGCCGGAACCACCAGCACGTGCTGGTACGTTGCGCCGACTCGTTCGGCGAGCGCGGCGTCGGGCTCCGCGTAGAGCTCGAGGTACTGCCGTACGGTCGCGTCCACGGACGTCGCCGGAGCTCCGTCTCAGTGCACGGCGGCGCGGTGCGGCAACCGCGCGACCAGCCCGGCCTCGTAGTCCAAGAGCTCGTCGGCGCGAGCGCGCACGGACGCCTCGTCGAAGCAAAGCCGCGCGAGCCGAAAGAAAAGCGCGTGGTGGCGCGATTCGGCGCGCGTGAGCTCCGTGTAGACCCGCTTGAGCTCGGGCTGGCGCTCCGCGTCGAGGGCATCGGCAACGATGTGCAAGCGCTCGCAACCACGTGCCTCGACGATGCCGGCGACCAGGAGCCGGTCGAGGAGCAAGCTGTCCGCGCCGTCCCTGATTTGCTCGCGCAGGCCGTTGACGTACGGGTCCTTGTAGTCAGCCGTGAGCCTGAGGCCTCGCGCGGCGATCAAACGGTACATGACGTGGAAATGTTCGAGCTCTTCGCGCGCGAACTCGATCAGCGGTTCCAGCAGTTCCGTTCGGTCCGGGTACTTCACGACGAAGGACATGCCGGTGGCGGACGCCTTGCGCTCGCACGCGGCGTGGTCGAGCAGGAACGAGTCGAAGTCGGAGAAGACGACGTCGAGCCATTCGG
>DASWGX010000004.1:0-3136 GCA_036393455.1 Polyangiaceae bacterium | reverse complement strand
TGGCAGTGCCCGCGCCGCGCAAAGAACCGAAGGCTGGAGCGGGATCGATGCTACCCGCGTCCCGCAAGCAGCCGAAGGGTGAAGCGGCTTCGGCGGCGCCCGTGTTCGCGCACGAGCTCGGGCTGATCATCGCGGCTCGCGACGCGCTCGCCCGACGCGAGTTCGAGACGGCGCGTGCGCGCGCATCCCAACACGCGCGTGAGTTTCCGAACGGGCCGTTGAGCGAGGAACGCGCCGCGATCCTGGCCTTGGCAGAGTGCCGGCGGGACGGTGCCATTCAAGCGGCGCAGCTCTTCGCCGTGACCTTCCCGCGGTCGGTCTTTTTTGCGCGCGTCGTCGCGGAGTGCAAGCTCGAACCGATTGTCGTTCTTCGCGAAGAGCCGGGTGACACTCAATAGGTCGGAGGCACGGACGCCTCCAAGAACTTGGAGAATCCCAATGACTAGTACTCTCTCGTCCGAACGAAGCTCGAAAGCCCACGCGCGCTCTCTCGTTCGCGGTTCACCGCAGTGCGGGAAGTTCACTGCCGTCCTGGTACTCGGTCTCGCCGCCGCCTGCGGCCCCATCGGCCTCGACTTCGGTGAGGACGAACCCGACGACGACCAAGGCTCGATGATGAGCGGACAGAGCGCGAGCGGCGATGGCGCCCAGGGTGCGAGCGCCTCGAGCGGGGGGCCGGTCAGCGCGAGCGCCTCGAGCGGGGGGCCGAGCGGAGAAAGCGGCGTCGGCGGCGGGCCCTCCGAGGAGGGACCCACCACGGTCGGCGCGAGCGCCTCGAGCGGGGGGCCGAGCGGAGAAAGCGGCGTCGGCGGCGGGCCGGCAGGCGACGACGAGATGTCCGGCGCGGGCGGTGGTCCGGCGGACGGCGGCGCTTCGGGCGACGACGGGGAGATGACGGGGGTCGGCGGCGGGCCGGCGGAGTAGCTTCGAGCGGCCCTCAGCGCACCAGCGTGAGCCTGGGCGCCGCAGCGAACGCCGCAAGGTGTCCGCTTTCCTCGGCGAGATAGACGTCGCACCGCTCGTCGACGCGCAGGAGATCCGGAATCAGATCCGAAGGAACCGTGCCGATGAGCTCGCCGTCTCCCGGGCGCACGACGTGGACTTGGTGCTGCGGAACGAAGAGCGCGCCGTTCCGCAGCACCGGCTCGAGCCGGCGCGGCTGGTCGGCGTCGACGTGCCGTGAAAAGACGTGATGATAGCGGCTCTGGCCGCTCCTCGCGTCGAGGCATAGCAGCGTGCCCGCAGCGCTGTTCGCCATGATGCTGTCGTCGATCGAGAGCCAAGCGGTCGTCGGGGAGGCGAGCCCGGGTTGATGCTCCCAGAGGCTGGTCCCGTTCGAACGCAGGAAGGCCTGGGCACCGACGCCGCGCCGGTCCTTCACGACGACGACGACGCTCTCCGGCGTCAAGAGCGGATGCGTACCGGGAGCCGGACGCTCGTCGAGCTCGGCAACCCACGCGACGCTGCCGGACCAAAGGTCCAGGTGATAGAGCCGGGCTGGGCCGACGGGTCCCCCCGCGACGGCGAAGGCGGAGTCGCGATCGAGGCTGATATCACCGGAGAACCGTAGCCTATCGCGCACCCGCCAGACCAGGTTCCCGGTGCTTACGTCGAGGGCCAAAAGGGACGAGTCGCCGCCGGCCACGAGCAGCAGCTTGCCGGCGCGGCGCATGCGGAAGATGGCGGGCCGGCGCGCCGTGTGTCGCCAACGCACGTCGCCGCTGACGAGGTCGACCGCGGTGAGGCAGCGGTCGCCTTCCGCAACGATCAAGAGCCGCGGCAGCCCCGGAGCGTGTACCAGCGCGCCGCTCGCGCCGCCGCCGTTGCGGGGCGTGAGACGCGTGGTGAAGCGCGCGTCGCCGTTCTCGAGGTCGTGCAATCTCAGGGTGCCGTCCGCGCTGAGGCGCACCAGCCCGAGCGGCGTCGGGACGCTCGGTTCGCGCTGGCTCGGCAGGCGCCAGAGCATGTGTCCCGTGGCGCGATCCAGACACGCCGTCTCCCGGGTCGAACCGACGATGAGCCGATCGCCGCACAAGAACGTGGCACGCAGGTCGATGTTCGGCACCGTGGCGACCCAGCGCGGCAAGAAGCGCATCTTGCCACCGTGAGACCAGCGTCCCCGCGATTCGAGTTCGCGCCGCGGCAGTCCGTAAGCGCGATAGTCGTCGGGTTCGGGATTGGTGAGACTGTCCAGGTGGTGCGAGTCGGCGAGCTTTTCGCCGAGCGCCGCGGCCGCGCGCGAGAGCGCCGTCAGTCGGAGGTTTTTCGCCTGCCTCGCGTCGTGCGCGAGGAGCTCGCGCACGAGCTCTTCGGCGAACGCCACCGTGGCTGCGACGAAGCAGAGCGGCCCGAGCTCCGGGACCGTGAGGCGCGGTTCCTCGGAACGCAGAGCGCGCCCGCTCATGACGAGAGAGAGCGGCGCGTCGCCGGGGCCGCGCTGCACGCCGACCTTGAGTCCGTCCACCGTCGCGCGTCGAAACAGCGCGCGCGTCGAGTGCCAAGCGTCGAGCACGTCTTCGGCGAGCATGAGCAGGCGCTCGGCGATCAAGAACAGGGGAGTCGAGCCGATGACGAGCGAGCGAGCCGGCGTTTCGAGCACGAGCTCACCCTTCACGAGCAACGAATGCAGATCGGCGCGCTCGACGTTGTCGCCGTCGGAGCCCGGCGACACGGGGCTCAACCGCAGCTCGACGCTGGCACGAAAGCCGAAGCCGTCGACCAGCCCCGGCGCTATTTCGACCAGGTCGCGCGGCGCGGCCGGCGGAACGTAGCAGGGACCCGGCCGCGCGAGTCGCTCGAGGGCCGTCGAGAGTGACGGGCGAAGCTCGTCCGTCGCCCCGGCGAGCGCCGCGATCAGCGCCTGTCGAGTCGCCTGGCAGAGCTCGACGATTGGCACCGGGTGCTGGTACATGCTGATCTCCGGACTGTGTCCGCCGTGGAACAGCGTGAGCAGCACTTGCGTACCGTCGAGTTCGAGCCCGAGCTCCCAGGCACGGTCGTCCGAATACAGCGAGATGGTTTCCCGCGTGCTGCGACCGCTGGCGAGTCGAAACAGCGAGTGCGAGAGCTCGGCGAGGAATGAAGGCCCCGTGGCGTTCGCGACTTTGGCGGTCAGGTTGACGCCGCCCACGACCAA
>DASWGX010000003.1:0-4007 GCA_036393455.1 Polyangiaceae bacterium | reverse complement strand
CGTCCGTCTTTGCGGCAGGGGCCAGGCATGAGCAAAATCCGCGCGGCCGGCCAGGCTGCGTGTCACGATGGGCCGGACCCGTCATGAAGCTTGCCAAGCGACTCGGCGCGGTGCTCATCGCCGCGGTTTTTCTGGTCGTTGCGGCTTTCGCCTACGTGCGGGTGATTCGGGAGCTCGATCTGTTCGACAACGAGGTACGGCGCGACCACGGCGTCATGGCGCGCGCGCTCGAGGTCACGATAGAGCAGATCTGGAACGCCCAAGGGGAAGCCGCAGCGCGCCGCGCGCTGAACGGGGTCAATGCGCGCCACGCGGGCGTCAACATCCGTTGGTCGTCGCTGAAGCCCGGCGCGCCTCCGAGCGAACGTCCATGGTCGAACCGGAACGGCTCCTTCGTTCCGACCGGGACGATCTACCAATTCACCGGCCCCCCGAGCGCAGAGAGCCCGCTCGCGCCCGGCGACGAATACTTCTTCACTTACGTGCACATCGCAATGTCCGGGCACGCTCAGGGCGCCATCGAGCTCAGCGAGTCGCTTTCGCCCAAGACCGACTACGTGCAGCGGACTCTGCTGACCACGGCGCTCAGTACTCTGAGCCTCGCTATGATCTGCGGCGTGGTGGCCGCGGGCGTCGGCGTGTGGCTGGTAGGGCGTCCCGTAGACCAGCTGATTCGAAAGGCGCGGCGCGTGGGCGGCGGGGACTTCTCGCATCCACTCGTGCTGCGATCGCACAACGAGCTTTCCGACTTGGCGTACGAGCTCAACCTCATGTGTGATCAGCTGGCAGAGGCGCAAGAAGAGCTGCATCGAGAAACCGCCGGTCGCATCCGAGCGCTGGATCAACTGCGACACGCCGAACGGCTGACCACGGTCGGAAGACTCGCCTCGGCCATCGCTCACGAGCTGGGAACGCCGCTCAACGTCGTGGCGGGTCACGCGAAGCTGATCGAGAAAAAAGCGCTGGGCCCCGATCAGATTCCGGAGAGCGCGGCGGTCATCGCCGAGCAGTGCCGGCGCATGACGCGCATCGTGAGGCAGGTGCTCGACTACGCGCGGCGTCGTGACGCTCACAAGGCGCCACACGATCTCGGCCAAGTGGTGGCGCAAGCGCTCGTGTTGCTCGAGCCCCTGGCGCAGAGGCACGGCGTGGCGCTCGAGCAGACCGGCCTTGGTACGGCGTTCGCCTGCGTGGACGCTTCGCAGATGCAGCAGGCCTTCACGAACCTGCTGCTCAATGCCATTCAGGCCAGTCCGGAAGGCGCGGCGGTCGTCATCTCGGTCGAGGTCGTGGAAGGCGCGCCGGACGGCGTCTCGAGCGGCGTCGCCGTCGCCGAATCGGTGCGTATCACGGTGCAAGACCAGGCGGGAGGCATCAAGGAAGACGTGATCCCGCGCCTGTTCGAGCCTTTTTTTACGACCAAGCCCGCGGGAGTCGGCACGGGCCTGGGCCTGAGCATCGCTCGTGAGATCATCGAGGAGCACTCCGGCCAAATCGAAGTCGCGACCGAGCTCGGTCAGGGCACGCGCTTCATCGTGCGCTTGCCGCACGCGAGAGAGGCGGGTGAACCGGCGTGAAGCCTCAGGTATTGGTCGTTGATGACGATCGCGCGACGCGCGACTTGCTGCGACTCACTCTCGGCACGGAGGGGTTCGACGTCGCGACCGCGGGCGACTGGGCAGAAGCAATGGAACGCTTCGGCGCCCAGGACTTCGACGTCGTCTTGACCGACTTGAACTTGGGCGGCCCCAACGGAATCGACTTGTGCCGGCGACTGGCGGATCAACGGCCCGATACTCCGGTCATCGTGATCACGGCGTTCGGCAGCCTGGATACTGCGATTTCGGCAATGCGGGCAGGAGCGTACGACTTTTTGACCAAGCCGTTCGAGAGCGAGAGCGTCGTCGTCGCGCTGACACGAGCGCTGCGCCACCGCGAGCTCACGCGGGAGGTCCGGCGTCTCCGGGTTGCCACCCGCGAAGTCGCCGGCTTCGGCGGTTTGCTCGGTTCGAGCCCACCGATGCTGCGCCTGTACACACTGCTCGACCGCGTGGCCGCGTCGGAGGCCAGCGTGCTCATCCAGGGAGAGAGCGGCACCGGCAAGGAAATGGTGGCGCGAGCGCTGCATGACCGCGGTCCGCGGCGCGAGCGGCCGTTCGTGGCGATCAACTGCTCCGCGCTGCCCGAGCAGCTGCTCGAAAGCGAGCTGTTCGGTCACACGCGCGGCGCCTTCACCGACGCGAAAGAGGCGCGCGCGGGGCTATTCGCGGAAGCCAACGGCGGAACGTTGTTCTTCGACGAGGTGGGCGACCTGCCGCTCGGCTTGCAGCCCAAGTTGCTGCGCGCTCTCGAGCAGCGCTCGGTGCGTCCGCTGGGCGGCAAGAGCGAGGTCCCGTTCGACGTTCGCGTCGTGACGGCAACCCACCGCGATCTCGAGCAGGCAATCCAAGAGGGAACCTTCCGGGAGGATTTGTACTACCGGCTCAACGTCATCAACGTCGTCTTGCCACCGCTGCGCGCCCGCGGCAACGACGTCCTGATCCTGGCTCAGCACTTCCTCGAGCGTTTGACGGGAGCGCGAGGCTCCAAGGTCGCCGGGATCTCGCGTGGCGCCGCGGACAAGCTCCTCCGGTACCCGTGGCCCGGCAACGTTCGCGAGTTGCGCAACTGCATCGAGCGCGCGCTCGCGTTGACCGCTTTCGACAAGATTGCAGCCGAAGATCTGCCGGAGAAGGTGCGCGCTCAAAAAGCCGCGCGAGTCGTCGCGCACGAAGACAGTTCCGAGCTGGTCCCGCTCGAAGAGGTGGAACGGCGCTATATTTTTCAGGTGCTCGCGGCTTGTAAGGGCAACCGTTCCCAAGCGGCGCAGATCCTGGGCCTCAACAGGAAAACGCTCTACCGCAAGCTCCAGGACTACGAAGGCGGCTAGGCGGGGGACGGGACCGGGCCTGGACGCCGGCCGCCCGCTCACTCCGCGGCTTGCTCTTTCTTTCTCTGCCAGAACTCGAGCTTGGCCCGCGCGCCGTTGACTTCGGGATCCGTGAGCTCGTCGTGATCGGGTCGTTTCGCCGTGAGCTCGATCACGTAGCCGTTCGGATCCCGAAAGTAGATCGAGTCGATGAAGCCGTGGTCGGCGATTCCGCGCGACTCGATGCCGGCCGCCGTACCCTTGGCGAGCAAGGGGCGAAGCTCGGCGGCGTCCACTTCCAAAGCAATGTGCAGGTCGTAGTCGTGCTGCGCTTTGAAATCGAAGGGAACGCCGGGAACTTCGAAGAACGCGAGAAACGAGCCGTCATCGAGCCGGTAGAAGGTGTGAAGAGCCTCGGTCGCCTGCCCCGTCTTGGTCTCCATGAGCTCTAGCGTGGCCGACAGCGGAAGACCGAGGAAGTCCTCGTAGAACTTCCTCGTCTCCTCTGAATCGCGGCAGCGATAGGCGTTGTGGTGGAGGCCTCTGATCATGACTTTCCAGAAGAGCGGCGACGGCTCATGCGATTGCCTGGAACGCCTGATCCTTTACGGCGCCAGCGAACCCGTACAGCGCTTCGTTCACCTTCGGCCAGCTCTTGAGCTGCTTCATGTTGCCGAGCCAACGGTTCACGTTCGGAAACTTGGAAAAGTCGCAGCGAATTATTTCCCCGAGCGTTACGAGGCAGGCGCCGAAATAGTCGGCAATGGTGATTTGATCGCCGCACACGTACTGCTTGCTCGGGCCGAGCCAATAGTCGTTCAAGACCTTGAGCCAGCCTTCCGCGCGCTCTCGGCCCCACGCGATCGTCGCGTTCTGTACGTCGTCCGTCGGACGCTTGTGGTGCGGAAAGATCTGCGGGTAGGCCATGCCGTAGCCGAAGTCGCGATAGAAGTTGGTGTTGAACCAGTCCATCATCTCGTTCACTTTCGCCCGCTTCTTGAGATCCTTGGGGTAGGCGGGTGAATCGATCTTGTCGGCGAGGTACTTGAGGATCGCCGAGCTCTCGGTCAGGCGCAGATCACCGTCTTCCAGCACCGGG
>DASWGX010000002.1:0-3705 GCA_036393455.1 Polyangiaceae bacterium | reverse complement strand
ATCGCCGCGACGCCGACCGGGCGCCGCCCCATGTGCACAAACTGCACACACTCGTCCCGGCGCTCGGGGTTGTCGTGCCTCCCAGCCTCGGCTCAGAATGCCGTC
This sequence comes from Polyangiaceae bacterium, assembly GCA_036393455.1. Taxonomy (GTDB): domain Bacteria; phylum Myxococcota_A; class Polyangia; order Polyangiales; family Polyangiaceae; genus DASWGX01. The sequence continues at coordinate 3,600 of DASWGX010000002.1, read as the reverse complement.
CGAGCACCACGTGGGCGATTCTTTGAAAGACGGCCGTGCGCCGACCGTTCCGGCTACGAGAACGTTCGCGCCGCTGCCGACCGAGCCTTCGCGAGGCCCCGCCGAGGCGGAGTCCCGCGAAGGCGCGAGCAGCGAGCCGGCAGAGCGCGCGACGTTGCCCGGCCGCGACGAGGCGAGCGCGGTCGTCGGACAAGTCCTCGGCGGGCGCTATCGGATCCTCGAGCACCTGGGATCCGGTGGCATGGGCGCCGTGTACCGGGCCGAACACGTGCACATGCGAAAGTCGGTCGCGCTCAAAGTGCTGCACCGCGAGATGACGTTCCTCTCCGAGGTCGTCGCGCGTTTCGAACGAGAAGCCGTCGCCGCGGGGCGCATCGAGCATCCGAACGTGGCCGCCGCGACGGATTTCGGTCGTCTCGAGGACGGAAGCTTCTATCTCGTGCTCGAATTCGTGGAAGGCCGAAGCCTGAGCAAGGTGCTGAGCCTCGAGCGACGGCTGGCGGTGCCGCGCGCCCTCGGCATTGCGCGTCAGGTGGCGGATGCGCTGCGCGCCGCCCACGCCGCGGGCGTCGTGCATCGCGATTTGAAGCCAGACAACGTCATGCTCGTAGCGCAAAAGCCCGACTCGGAGCTGGTCAAGGTTCTGGACTTCGGTATCGCCAAGCTCCACCTGGACGACGCCAATGAAGTCAATCAGCCCGCGCTGACCCAGGCGGGTGCCGTGTTCGGCACGCCGGAGTACATGGCGCCCGAACAAGCCCAGGGCGGCGACGTCGACGCTCGCGCCGACCTCTACACGCTCGGCGTGATGTTGTACGAAATGCTGGCGGGAGCAACGCCATTTCAGAGCGACGACTTGGTCGTCGTGCTGACGCGTCAGATGACCGAGTCCCCCGCTCCGCTCGGTCCGGAGATTCCCGCCGTAGTCGGTGGTCTCGTCATGGCGCTGCTCGAGAAGCAACCGGCGGCGCGCATCCAAACTGCCGCCGAGTTGGTGGAACGCCTGGACCAGCTGCTGTCCGACTTGTACGGCATCTCCCCGCGGAGCAGTGCGGTTGCGGCGCGGGCGACGTTTGCGTCGCATGCGACCCTCGAGACAGGACGACTGCTGCCCGGGCCGTGGGCGCTCAGGGGCAGGCGTCTGGTAGAGCGGCTGAAGGCGCCATTCGCCCGCCTGCCGTCGCTGCTCCGGCGCCGCGTCGTGCTTCGGGGTCACCTCGTACCCCTCTGGTTGTTGGTGACGCCGATCGGCGCCGTGACCCTGCTCGCTGGTTTCGCCGTTACGATTGCGCTCTTCACGACCGGTCCAGGCGGAAACGCTGCCGGCGCTCCCGCCGCTCGGGTGGATTCCGTCGTCGAGGAGGAGACATCCGAGCGTCAGCGCTTGGCGGAGCTCACGGCCCGCGCCGCGCGTGGCGACGCGGTCGCGATAGCCGAGCTCCGAAGGCTGCCGAAGGCTTCCCTCGATGCGGGCGCCTGGCTCGCGCTCGGGCGGGGCGAAGCCGAGAACGCGCGGCACGTCGAGAGTCTCGCCGCCTATCGAGAAGCGGTGAACCAGCGAAATACCCTCGCCGGAGACCGCCGGCTGCTACTCGACGTGCGGCGCCTCACCGGGCTCGAGCCGACGCGCGAAAGCGCGCTCGCCTTTGCCGCGGAGGGGCTCGGAGCGTGGGGTCTCGATCTGCTCTACGACGTTTGGTCCGAGGCGCGCCGGGACCCGAAAGCCGCTGCTCCCGCACAGAAGCTCAAGGAGCTGCTCGACCGCCCGCAGAACCGGGCGCGGGCCGCCGCGCCGCTTCGAGTGGCGCTCGAGCTTCAGGACGCCAAGGGATGCAATCAATACCGCGACCTCTTGACGCGCGCCGCGGAGCACGCCGACGAGCGCTCGCTACCCGTGCTTCGAAAGCTTTCGGCGCGGCGCGGGTGCGGTTTCCTGGGCTTTTCCGATTGCTACCGCTGCCTGCGCAGCGGCTCGGCTCTCGCGGCCGCGACCCGCAACGCCGAGGCGCGGCGCGCCCCGTCATTTCGAGACGATCAAGCTGGGGCGGCGCCCAGCACGTCGGCTCCAGCGACGGCTGCCTCGCGCTAGCCTGAGCGGGTGGGTTCAGCGCGGCTAGTAGCGAGGCACGTTCGGGTCCACGCGCTCGGACCACGCGTCGATGCCGCCGATCAAGTTGTAGACGTTGCGGAAGCCGCGGAGCGCGTACTGTTCCGCGGCGGCCCGGCTGCGAACGCCGTGGTGGCACACGAAGACCAGGGGCATGCCCCGGTCGAGCGTCGAGAGCTCTTCCTGGCTTTCGTCGTCCAGGGCTCGAGCCGTCTCGATGCGCGCGATGTTGAGCTCTTCGGGTGTGCGCACGTCCAGGACGCGGAGCGGTTCACCCGCGGAGATCTTGCGCGCGAGCTCTTCTGGCGACATTTGTCGAACCGCGGCCGGAGCGCTCGGGTTCACGATCTTGAAGGCGGGGCCCTCGGAAGTCGAAACCAGGTCGATGCTGACACCGTTCGCACGCGACGCGCTCTCACGGTCCAGCACCAAAGGCACGCCGAGGTTCGACAAGACGACGTCCGATGGCCGCCGTTCGCCGATCGAAAGCTCGTTTTCGAAAGCTCGCGTGATCTCCAGGCGCACGCAGTCGCGCGGGCTCTCGAGGGCGTCGCGGAGTGCCTGCAGCGCCCCGGGCGTGAGCGTGAGCTCGGGTTCGGAAGGGGGCGACAGCCGCAGCTTTTCGAACAGTTCCCCCGACTCGTAGAGCTCGGCCACGATGTCCGAGCCGCCGACGAACTCGCCGAACACGAAGAGCTGCGGGATGGTCGGCCACGACGAGTATTCCTTGATGCCCTCGCGCACGGCTGGATCTTCCAGGACGTCGACGGTGGCGTAGTCGTCGAGGACCGAGTCGAGGAGCTCCACGACGCGCGCCGAGAAGCCGCAGCGCGGGGTCGATCGGTTGCCCTTCATGAACAGCACGACCGTGTCCTTACGGATTTCGCTCTCGAGCCTGGCCTTCAGCATGGGGTTCATTCCCCGAGCCTTGGGCCGCCTTCCGCGCCACGTCAAATGGCCCGCTTGACGGCGCCTTCGAAGAGTGTCAATCCGTACATCCGGATATACGGATGCCAAGCCTTGACGCCTCTGTCGGCCTACTGAACGCGCTCGGCGACATGACTCGGGTGCGCCTGTTGGCGCTGCTCGGCCAGGGTGAGCTCAGCGTGGCCGAGCTCACCGCGGTGACCGAGCTACCGCAGTCTCGCGTCTCGTCGCACCTCGGCCGCCTGCGGGAAGCCGGCTTCGTTCGTGATCGCAAGGTGGGTGCGTCGTCTCGCTACTCGCTCAACGAAGAGGCCATGCCGACCGAGGCGCGCTCGCTGTGGGGCTTGGTGAGCTCGAAGCTTGACGATGCGACGCTTCGAGCCGACTCGCGGCGCCTCGGGGAATTCCTGCGCGCGCAAAGCGCCGGCCTGCCTTGGGTGGAAACGATCGCCGGCGAAATGGAGCGTCACTACTCGCCTGGCCGCACCTGGGAAGCGACGGCGCGGGGTCTGCTCGGCTTCATCGAGCTCGGCGACGTCCTCGATGCCGGCTCCGGCGACGGCGCG
>DASWGX010000001.1:0-7248 GCA_036393455.1 Polyangiaceae bacterium | reverse complement strand
ACCCGCCGAGCCCTACCGGCAGGCGGCTCGTCATCGTCGACAAGCCCGAGCGCACCCAAACGCAGATCCTCGTCGGCGGGCTCGGGACACATCCGCAGGACGAGGATCATTTCGCGCTGGTCCTCGCCAACACGGTGTTCGGCGGGACCTTCACGGCGCGCATGACACAGGAGATCCGCTCCAAGCGGGGGTGGTCCTACGGCGCTTACTCGAGCTTGCCCGTCGATCGAAAACGGCGCGGCTTCAGCATGTGGGCGTTCCCGAAGGCTTCGGACGCCGGCGCCTGTCTCGCGCTCGAGCTCGAGATGCTCGAAAATTGGTGCGCGCACGGCGTGACCTCCGAAGAGCTCGAGTGGGCGAAAAAGTACCTGGTGCGTTCGCACGCGTTCGCCATCGACACGGCGAGCAAGCGCCTCGCCCTCGCCCTCGACGAGCAGATCTACGAGCTCTCGCCCGGCTACTACTCGAACTACGTCGAGAACGTGGAGCGCGTGACGCTGGAAGACGCCAACCGCGCCGTCGCGCGGCGCATCGTTCCGCAACACCTGCTCATCGTCGTGGTCGGCACTGCGAAGGACATCCGCGGCGACGTCGAAGCGGCGATCGGCGACCTTGCCGGAACGGAAGTGATCCGGTTCGACACGGAAGACTAGCTCGATGACCGCTGCTCAGAACCAGCCGGACATGCCGACCTGAAGTGCGAAGGTACGGTACCTGCGATCGCGCTCCGGCCCCGCCTCGGGCTCGAACGAGCCTATGATGTCGAGGTCGAGGGTAGGGCCGACCAGCACGGCGAAATGCTGGGCCGGCACGAACACGAACATGCCCTCCAGCGTCAGTGCAAGACCGTTTTCGCTCGCTCCAGGATCGACTCCGGCCGAGTGGTACGTCACACCGCCGCGCGGCCAGATGCCCACCACGTTGCTCAACATGTAGGCGTAGCCAGCGCGCGGGGCGAACAGGAACGCCGAGGCGCTGTCGGCGCCTGCATCTTCGAGGCTCACGCTGGCCCAAGCGAGCGCACCGCCGACGCTCACCCGCTCGACGATGAAATAGTCGAAGGCGGCGCGCGGCGCGTCGAAGGCCGAGGCGGCGGCGCCGGCGCCTTCCCCGGAGCCGCGCCAGGCGAAGGTGATGCCGGTCGCGTCTTCGGTTTCGTCGTCCTGTCCGTCCACCAAGTTTTCGGTCGAGCGATGCGTCCCGTGAATGCCGAACACCCGCTCGACGGAGATCACTCCGCTCCCCTGCGACCCGAACGTCTGCGCCGAAGCGGCGTTCGAGATATAGAGTCCGAGGGCAATACCGAGCAGGCTGGTCAGTCTTCGCATGGAAGGCTCCTTTGTCCCCGTGAGAAACACCGCCCCACCGACGAAGTCAACTTTCCTAGTAAAGCTGGGCCAGGAGTTCGGTGTCATACTGTGCGCTTCGGAACGCAGGGGTGCGAAGGACTGCGAGCAGCGCATCGATGTTCGTCCGGCGCGGCCCGCTCTTGCCGACGAGCACGAGCTCCGTCGCCTCGAGCGCTCCTTCGAGCTTGGCCACGGCTTCTTCGCGCGTCGCGGCGTGAGCCGTCAATTTCGCGAGCAAGGGGTCGTAGTGCGGCGTCACCTCCATGCCGGCCTCGACGCCCGAATCGACGCGCACTCCCTCGGGAAACTGCACGCGTTCCAGCCGGCCGGGCTGGGGCAGAAAGCCGCGGCTCGGGTCCTCCGCGTAGAGGCGCGCTTCGATCGCGTGCCCATCGAAGCGGGGGCGCAGGGCCGCTTCGGGAAGCGACTCGCCGGCCGCAATTCGAAGCTGGAGCTCGACCAGATCGAGGCCGGTTACCGCTTCGGTCACCGGGTGCTCGACCTGCAGCCGCGCGTTCACCTCGAGAAAGTACGCCGTACCTTCGGGCTCGAACACGAACTCGACCGTCGCGGCGCCTTCGTAGTCCGCGGCGTCGATGATACGCCGCGCGTCGTCCCAGAGCGCGGCGCGGCGCGGCGCTCCGGCTTCGCCTCGGAAGAACGCCGCAGCGCACGGCGTCTCTTCGATGACCTTCTGGTGCCGGCGCTGGATGCTGCACTCCCGCTCGCCGAGCACCGCCGTGTTCCCGTCGGCGTCGCGCAGCACCTGAACTTCCACGTGGCGCGCTCGCACCACGTAACGCTCCATGTAGACACGGTCGTCCGAAAAAGCCGCGGCACCGCGCGACGCGCACTTCTCGAGCGCGCGGTCGAGCCCCTCGGGCGAGCGCACGATTTCCATTCCGATGCCCCCCCCACCGGCGGCAGCCTTGATCAGAATTGGGTAGCCGAGGCTCTCCGCCATGCGTTCGGCGAGCGCGAAGTCGCCCGATAGCGCCGCTTCGATGCCGGGCGGGGGCGACACGCCCGCCAAGCGGGCCAGCTCGCGAGCCCGGACTTTGTCGCCGAAGAGCTCGAGAGCCCGCGGGCTCGGACCGATGAACGTCGCACCGGCACCCGCGACCGCGCGGGCAAACGCCGCGTTTTCGCTCAAGAATCCGTAGCCCGGATGGACCGCGTCGGCGCCGCTCTCTCGCAGCGCAGAGACGATGGCTTCGATGTTCAAATAGCTCCCGCGCGCGTCGGCTGGCCCGATCGCGACGGCGTAGTCCGCCTCTCGCACGAACGGAGCTTGTCGATCCGCCTCCGAGAATACGGCAACCGTCTCGACACCGAGACGCCGGCACGTACGTTCCACGCGCCGGGCGATCTCGCCACGATTGGCGATCAAGACCTTGCGGAACAAGCTTCTCCGCCGCCGCGTGGCGGGCGCCCGCCGATACCGGAAAGCGCGAGCTGGCCGCACGCCGCCGCCACGTCGTCGCCGCGACGCGTCCGCACGAAGCAGCTGAGCCCGCGCGCTGCGAGCTCTTCACGGAAGCGTTCGACGACGTCGTCCATCGGAGCGCGAAGCGCCGATGCCGCGATGGAATTCATCGGTATCAAGTTGACCTTGACGCGAAGGCCGCGCAAAAACTCGGCAAGGCGGCGCGCCTGCTCGACGCCGTCGTTCACCCCGGCAATCAAGGTGTACTCGATGGTGATGCGCCGCCTGCGCGGCATCGGATACGCCTTGAGCTCGGCCAAGAGCTCGCGCATGGGGTAGCGGCGATTCATGGGCAGGATACCGCTGCGAGTGACGTCGTCCGGAGCGTGCAGCGAAACCGCTAGCCCCACCTTGCCGGCGAAGTCACGGCCCAACCGGCGAATCCCGGGCACCAGCCCCACGGTGCTCACGGTGATGCGCCGCGGACTCATGCCGAGGCCGTCCGCGTGGGTGAGCAAACGGATAGCGCGCGCCGTCTCGTCGTAGTGGTGCAGCGGTTCCCCCATGCCCATGAACACCAGGTTCTTGAGCTCTTCGCCCGGATCGAGGTAGCCGCGCGCGAGCAACACCTGCGCGACGATCTCGTGTGCGCCGAGTCCGCGCACCAAACCGGCCTGCCCGCTCGCGCAGAACACGCAACCCATGGCGCAGCCGACCTGTGTCGATACGCACAGGGTGACGCGCCCCGGAACGCTTCGGGCGTCGTCTTCGTCGTCGACGGCGTCGCCCGAGCTGGCCGCCGTCATCGGGATCACCACGGCTTCGATACGTGCACCGTCGGCCAGCAACAGGAGCAGCTTGCGCGTGCCGTCGCGCCCACGCCGCACTTCGACGACCTCCGCCGGGGGCGCGAGTCCCGCTTCGGTCAGGCGCCGGCGCAGCGCGGCGCCGAGGTCCGTCATGCGCTCGGGTTCGAACACGCCGCGGCGGTGGAGCCAGCGAAACAACTGCACGGCGCGGTAGCGAGGCTCGCCGATACCCCCGAGCCACTCGGCAATCTCGTCGGGTAGCCGCGCGGCCAGGGCGGGCGCCGCGCGGCGCGCGTTCTCATCGCCTTCGTTCACGAACGACGCTCCCCTCGCTTGGCTTCTTCCCAGTAGCCGTCGAGCTCCACCAGCGGAATGCCTGGCCCGGGCTCGCCGCCTTCGGCGCCCGGCCATCCACCGTGCACTCGTTTCACGCGTGCCTCGACGTGAGCAAAGCGATCCGCAAACCTATCGGCGGATTTTCTGAGGGCCACTTCGGCGTCCAGCCCGTAGTGCCGCGCCAGATTCACGAGCGCGAACAGCAGGTCTCCGAGCTCGTGCTCCATTTGAGCCGCGTCTCCGCTCCGGCATGCTTCGTCGAGCTCGGCGATCTCTTCACCGACCTTGTCACGCGACCCGCGACCGTCGGGCCAGTCGAACCCGACGCGGCTCACCTTGTCGCCCATGCGCTGAGCCCGGTACAAGGCGGGCAACGAGCGCGGTACGCCGTCGAGCAACGGGCGCTCGCGCTTCTCGGCAGCCTTGATGAGCTCCCAGTTCCGCAAAACCTCTTCGCTCGAGCTCACTTCCGCGTCGCCGAAAACGTGCGGATGGCGGCGCACCAGCTTTTCGACGATGGCACGCACGACGTCGTCGGGCCCGAAGGCCGCGCGCCGCCGCGCGAGCTCGGACAGAAACACGACTTGAAGTGCCAGATCACCGAGCTCTTCGCACAGTTCCCGCATGTCACCTGCGTCGATGGCGTCGATGACCTCGCAAGCCTCCTCGAGCACGTAACGGCGCAGGGACTCGAATGTCTGCTCCCGGTCCCAGGGACAGCCGTCTTGCGCGAGCAAGCGCCGCATGATCGCGACGAGAGCCGGAAACGTCTCGCCGCTTTGCGCCTCGAGAGGCCCCACGGGGGGCAGGTCGAAAGAGCGTGGCATCGACGCCCCCCTAGCACGGCTCGCTCCGAAGCTCGACGATGGCCGCTCGCGCCGCGGCAGGAACGCCCGCTTCCGGCGTTTCCACGGGACGGTAGTCGAGCGCCGCTTTCGCCTTCTCGCTCGAGAACCGCAATGTCCCGGTAAGCTTGAACCATTCCTCGCGCGTCAGCGGCGCGGGCAAACCCACGCGACGGAGCACGGAACCCAGTGTTGCCGCACCGAGCAGAAGCGACGCCGGCACGCTCGGCGGCGGCGGCCGGCCGACGCCGAGCGCGACGAGATCCACGAGCTCGGCGAGCGTGAGGTCGGCGCCGTCGGTGACGAGGTAGACGTCTCCCGGCCGATCGGCGCGCAGCGCCAGCGCGACGGCCTCGGCGGCGTTCCGCGAGCCGAGGAAGCTCCGCAGATTTTCGGCACGCGAAGGCCGTACGAAGCGCCGCGCGAAGATCGCACGCGCCAGGCGCGCAAGGTTGCCGCGGTCGCCCGAGCCGTAAACCATGGGAAAGCGCAGCACGATGCCGCCGAGCTCGGCGACGCTCCGCTCTCCGTCGTACTTCGCACGCGCGTACGGCGTTTTCGGCATGACGGGCGTCGCCTCATCGGCGCAAAGGTCGTGATCGCGCCCGTACACCGCCACCGTCGACGCGTAGACGAAGCGGCGCGGCTCGAGCGCTCGGGTGCTCGCGGCACGGACCAGGCGCCGCGTGACGGCGGCGTTCTGTTCGAAGTATGCTCGCTCCGGCTGCGCCTTGCGGCAGTGCACGAGCGCGGCCAGATGAACCACGGCGTCGCAGCCGCCCAGGAGGTCGTCCGCGGGCAGTGCGCCGAGGTCTCCTCGAACCCACTCGGCGTACGGCAGATCCTGGGGAGCCGGGCCTCTCGCCACGCCGCGAACGCGGTGCGAATCGGCCGCGAGCCGCCGGAGCACGGCGCGCCCGATGCAGCCGCTGGCCCCGGTGACGAGAACGAACATGATTCGGTTAGGCGAACGCCCGCAACCGCGACCCAGCTCAAAACAGGTAGCGCTCGCCGGAGTCGCAAAGGACGGTGACGACGTTGCCCGAGCCGATTCGCTCCGCGACTTCGCACGCGGCCTGCACGTTCGCGCCCGACGAGGGCCCCACCAAAAGGCCCTCTTCCCGCGCGAGGCGGCGCGCCATGCGTTCCGCCGCCACGTCCGATATCTGCACTACCTCGTCAATCACGCTGCGATCGAGGATGTCCGGAACGAAGCCGGCACCGAGACCCTGGATGCCGTGCATGCCCGGCTCTTTGCCGCTGAGAACCGCGCTGTTGGCGGGCTCCACCGCGACGATGCGTACCTCGGGTCCGAGCCGCTCCTTGAGCGCGCGGCCCACTCCGGTCACCGTGCCGCCCGTGCCTACGCCGGCAACGAACGCGACGATCGAAGCGTCGGTCTGCTCGATGATCTCGAGCGCCGTGCCCTGTTCGTGACTCAGCGGGTTCGCTGCGTTGTCGAACTGCCCGGGCATGAAAGAATGCGGCGTCTCGGCCAGGATCTCGTGAGCCCGCCGGACGGCGCCGGCCATGCCTTCCTGGGCACGCGTGAGCACGATTTCCGCGCCGTATGCGCGCAGGATGTAGCGGCGCTCGAGGCTCATGTCTTCCGGCATGACGAGCACGCAGCGGTAGCCTCGCACCGCGGCGATCATCGCGAGGCTGATGCCCGTGTTGCCGCTCGTGGCTTCGACCAGCGTGGAGCCGGGATTGAGCTTTTTCTCGCGCTCGGCGGCGAGCACCATCGCGAGCGCCGGCCGATCCTTGACGCTTCCGGCCGGATTCACGAACTCCGCCTTTCCCCAAACCGTCGCGCCGCCGCTCGGCGCAACGCGCTTCAGTTTCGTCAGGGGAGTACCGGCGACGAGTCCGAGCACGTCGTCCGAAACGCGCAGGCCGCCCGCAGTACGCCGCACGCTGCTGCCGGCACCTTCTCCGCCTACTCTTGCGTCCTCTCGAGCCGTCACCGGCACTTCTCTTACACCGTTCGCCGCTGCGTGGCTTGCCGAAACGCGTCTCTCAGACGCTTGGCCGGGCGACCGCGGCACTCTCGCCTACCTCTACGCGGCGGCCGGGCTCGAACCACGGACGCGTCAACCTGGCGAGCGCGACGACCGTGCCCGATGCGACGCTGGCGGCGCTCGTCACTTCGCCGACCGGCTTGCCGTCGCCGAAGACCGCCGTGCCCGCTTCGGGCACGGCGTCGCCTTCGAGCTCCAGGCGCGTCACACGGCGCTTTACCTTGCCGCGCATGTCCTGCATGCACACGACCTCCTGACCGAGGTAGCAGCCCTTGGTGAAGCTCACGGCGCGAGTGTCGAGCCCGGCTTCGTGCGGATTGTCGCCCACTCCGTAGTCAATGCCGAACTCCGGCAGCTCGTGTTCCACGCGCAGGCGCCGCCACGCCGCGGAATCCCCGAGGGCCACTCCGCTCGCCCGGAGTGCCGCGGCGAGCGCCGCTTCTTCCGGCGCCGGGACGACGG